>JAAOYE010000035.1 GCA_018221175.1 Candidatus Woesearchaeota archaeon | reverse complement strand
TAACATCTATTAGGTGAACTTTGTGAGGATAAAATGTCTTTTTATTTAAAAGACATAAAGTGTTTATGTGCCCTTCGCGTCACTTGATACATAGCTCATTAGTTTCTCATGGGCTTTTTCAAGTTTTTCAATTGTTTTGTTATGCATATCATTCATGACAGCGAACTGATACTTTTTGCCATGGTTTGTTCTAAGAAGCCACAGCAGCTTGTTTGAGAGTCCAAGAATTAAATCTTCGTACTCGATTAAAAGTTCTGATGCTTGTTTTTCATTCATATTATCACCTTTAAATTTTTTATGATTATTTACTCTTTGTCCAAGAGCTCATGTTAGTTTAGATTTAATCGAAAGAAGCAATGAATGCTTTTGGACAATTTCTAAAGAAAATTAAGGTGATTTTGAAAAACAATCACTGGACAACTTTTTATCAACGAGAAAGGTGATGCACTGGACACTGGACATGTTCACGTAAGACTTATTAACAAGCATGGTGTTAATAATAAAAAAGAGGTATTAAAAATTGAGTAATGAAAAACTGTTAAAATCGTTTAAAGACGAGTTATACATTCGCGGTTTATCAATGAAATCTATAAATGCGTTTGTCACACACAACAAGGAATTCTTAAAATGGATTAGTAAAGACGCGAGGAAAACAACGCAAAAAGACATAAAGAAATATTTAAAACATTTAAGAAAAAAAGGTTACGCTCACGCAACGATAAATCTAAAACTAGCAAGTATAAAATCTTTTTATACAAAGTTTCTAAAAAGAAGGTTTTACGACTTAAAAACGCTAAGAAAACAAGACAGATACACTGGCGTTGTCGACAAAGAAATAATACTTAAAGTTATTAATAAAACAACCAATATTAAACACAAAATTATATTGGAATTGCTGTATAGTTGCGGTGTTAGGATTAATGAAGCAGTTAATGTAAAGCTAGTTGATTTAAACTTTTATAATAAACAATTAATTGTTAGACAAGGAAAAGGAAGTAAGCAGCGAGCAGTGAAGTTATCTGATAAATTAATATCTGATTATTATTTGTATATTGAAAAGTACAAGCCAAAGAATTATTTGTTTGAAGGAAGAAAAGGACACCTAACAATTAGGTCAGGACAGGAAATAGTAAAAAAACTCTTTAAAAAACATGCAAAATTGAGTGTTCATCCCCATATGCTTAGAGCAAGCTTCGCAGCGCACTCATATGAAAATGATGTTGACCCTAGAAAAATACAAAAATTTATGGGGCATGCTGATAAAAGAAGTACCGAAACATATTTTAGATATGCAAAAATTGACTTGGATAACTTCAAGACACCTCTTGACGCATAAAACTTAAATATGAACTATGAATCGATTTTGTTATGAGAATAATCGTAGACCTTCACATTCATTCTAAGTACAGCAGGGGCTGTTCTAAAGAACTTGACTTAAAAAACTTGGAGAAGTGGGCAAAGATAAAAGGAGTGCAATTGCTTGGAACAGGAGACTTTTTGCACCCACAGTGGATACAAGAACTTAAACGAGACCTCAAAGAAGACGATACAGGAATTCTAAAAACAAAGACGGGTTTTCCTTTTGTGCTTCAAACAGAAGTGTCTTTAATCTACACCCAAGATGGGAAAGGATATCGGATGCACATGGTAATCCTTGCACCGTCATTTGAAGTTGTAGACAAACTAATCGGATATTTCACAAGCCACGGCAGAGTAGATTATGATGGGAGGCCAATTTTTAAGATTCCTGCTCCGCAATTGGTTAGGGAATTAAAAGAGATAAGCGATGACATAGAAATAATACCCGCACACATCTGGACGCCATGGTTTAGCTTGTTTGGCTCCAAGTCAGGATTTGACTCTATGACAGATGCATTTAAAGACCAAAAAAAACATATTTATGCGTTAGAAACAGGACTTTCAAGCGATCCGGAGATGAACTGGCAGTGGTCAGAGCTTGACAATTACCAATTAGTCAGCTTCTCAGATCTTCACAGCTACTGGCCATGGCGAATTGGAAGAGAAGCAACAGTATTTGATATCGAACTAACATACAAAAACCTTCTAAAAGCAATACGAACTGGAGAGGGGCTTGTTGAAACCATCGAAGTCAACCCAAACTACGGCAAATACCATTACGACGGCCACAGAAACTGCGCCGTATCATTTTCGCCAAAACAAACAAGGCAGCACAACAAAATCTGCCCGGTTTGCAAAAAATCACTTACTATCGGCGTTGAGTACAGGGTTGAAGAACTAAAAGACAGAGATGATGAAAAACCTAAAAACAAAAAGCCGTTCAAACACTTAATACCTCTTCACGAAATAATCTCAAAATATTTGGGAGCAGGCATCAACACAAAAAAAGTATGGGACACATACAACAAGCTAATCGCAAAATTTGATAATGAATTTAACATTTTATTAAATGTGAAAAAAGATGAGCTGCAAAAAGTGATAAGTGAAAAGCTAACTGATTACATCTTAAGAAACAGGAAAGGAGAAATCAAAGTCATACCAGGATATGATGGGGAATATGGCATTCCAGTATTTGAAGAAAAAGACAAGCCAGCAACAGAAAAGCCGAAAATGAAAACGTCGCCTCAAAAAGGACTAAGCGATTTTTTTTAAAGAACACTTATCTCTCTTCTAATCATTGCATATTCTTCACTATCCAAAGGCTTTTTGATATTGCACAAATGCTTATTGCAGCACTTTTCCTTATTTGAAAAAGAAGTGAGAGTAATTATATGGATGTCGTGTTCGTTTTCTAAAAGATTCTTGGTAAACGCAGAGCACTCTGAAAAGTCATCATCAGAAATTATTAGAGACACATCATTATTTTTTATAAAATCAAGCCCCTTGTCAAAGCTTTCAACACAAAAGACATCATTATCTGTCTTTTCAACTTCTTTTGCTAAAAGAATACGCGTGAAATCATCAGGTTCTATTATTAACACTTTTTTTCTTTTCAATATTACACCCCAAAAAGTATGGGAATACATGTCGAACTCATTAAAAAAACTATCGGTTAAGAAAAAAATAGAAAAAAAGAAAATATGTTTTTATTCAAATACAGGCGGCCTGTTCTTTTCAACAACAGTCAGAGTAAAGCTAACAGACACCTGGTTCTCACCATCATCTGCTGTAACTGTTATTTCATACTCGCCAGCATCGTCAAATCCTGTCTCCCAAACACCATCGTCGCCAACAGGCTCAGATATGCTAAGAGCAAGCTCTGTTCCTTCAGGGTCAGATGCCACCACTTCAACTGTCGCAGTGTCGCCTTCATTAACGCTTAAATCAGCAAGCTCTTCAAGCACAGGCGGTTGATTAACAGCATTGATGCTAATTGATATTGTCTTTGTGTCAATTAAGTCGCCGTCAAAAGCAGTTACAGAAACAACGTATTCGCCAGCGTCTCCAACCTGGGTTTGCCATTGTCCTTGTGCATCAAGCGGTTCTCCAAATGAAACCTCAACAGAATCATTGTCAGGGTCTGACACGACAACATTTACAGTTACAAGGCCTCCTTCGTCAACTTGTGCTGCAGTCAAACTTTCAATTAATGGTGCCCTGTTTGTGTTTTCAACAGTTAAAACAGCAGTAGCAACAGCCTCTTCTGTGCCGTCGCTTGCAGTAACAGTCAGCTCGTACTCGCCAGCATCGTCAAATCCTGTCTCCCAAACACCATCGTCACCAAGCGGCTCTGAGATTGTGACTGTAACTTCATCTTCGTCAGCGTCATTTACAACTGGCGTGACGGTTACAGTGTCGCCTTCAGCAACTGTTAAGTCTTCAACACCTTCTATTGTCGGCGCTGAGTTACCTTTTTCCAGGACTTGGATTATTACAGTTTTTGCAGCTGAGTTTTCTCCATCGCTTGCAGTTACTTCTACAACATATACGCCGGCATCACCAACCTGGGTTTGCCATGCACCAGTCTCATCTAGTGGCTCTCCATATGTCAAAGTAAGCAGGTCTCCGTCAGGGTCAGCTGCGCTTTCAGTTACCTGCAAAAGCTCTCCTTCTGTTACTGTGTAGTCAGCTTCAATAACTTCTTCTTCAACAATATCTTCTTCTACTGTTGCTTCGTCTATTTCTTCGATTATTTCGTCTAGTTCTGCACCTATCTCTGCATCTATCTCTTCTATTTCATCAACAACATCTCCTGTGATTAAAGAGCTGTCTTCTACTCCAAGCTGTTCGCAGATTTTAGATATATTCGCGGCAGGCACACATATTAATTGCTCCCCGCCAGTTCCTAGTTGCAGCTGGTCGCAACCGAACATGAATATGAGTCCTACCAAAAGTGCTACCAATATCAATTTTTCCTTCATATTCTTTCCCCTCCCATTCAAAAGTGAAAACTATTTGTTATTATTCCATCATAGATACTAGTATATAAAGTTTTTGATATTTTATAAAAAATATGAAATCCTCAATGTAGAAATAAAAAAATCCCTATAAAAACAAAAACAAGTATAATAAAGAAAAATATTTTTAGCTGTTAGCTATGTCTTTTTTCAAAGAAGCTATAGAATCACTTAAAAATTCGATAGTTCTTGAATTGTCCTGCTGATTCATAAGCTCGCCGCATTCAGGACACTTGAATTCAAAGTCCACAGCCTTTTCAAAATTCATCCTAGCACAAGCGTTTTTACACATGAAAAACTGGTGGTTTTGCTCCTGCTCAAGTCTTGACTGGAGCTTTTCAAGCTTTTCCTTTTTTAATTTTACATATGTATGCTTGATGTTTTTTGACAAGAAATCCCAATAGCAAATATACCATCCTTTAATTTTATCCTTTCGCCTAACAAATGCGGCCACATTTGCCTCAAAGAGTTTGTATAATATCATCCTTGTCCTATGGATTTCAATCTTGGTTTTTTCAGCTATGATAAATTCAGAAGTTTCCTTTTTATCCTTGATAAAATCTATGATTTTTGATGCGTCTTCGCCTGCGATTTTGCTCAGGACTTCATCACGTATCTTTTTAGTTATTCGCATTGTATTATCTCCCATCGAGATTGCCACCACATGTTTTTCCCACATATTATCTTTAACCACACTATTGAAGAAAAGAGAATCCCTCTTTTCTGTCCTTTCTAGTTTTCCCGACGATTCTTCCTTAATTGTTAATTAAGGGATTAATAATTCTGGGACTTTCCCTTTATAAATGTTTCGTTTAAAGCGTGGTTTTAGTATAATTTTACCTGCTTGTCAAGCACAAGGTGTGAGAAATACCCTGCAAACGCAAGCACTGCGACTATCGGATTAAAAAATAGAAGAGGGAGTGAGAAAAGCAGCCCCGCTGCAACAGTGTGAATAAACTTTCTGTGCTTTAAAAACTGGATAACAATAAGTATTAATGTTAAAGATACAGACAATAACTTCTCATTAAATAAAATGGAAAATAACACTATCAAAAGCCCGACAATTGTAACAATCTGTCTTATTTTAGAGGATCTAATATCGATGTCAGGCAAGATAGGGTATATGAAAAGTATTGGCAGACCAATCAAAAGAGAAAGTTTTGAAACCCTGAAAAAATAGAGATATTGAGAAACAAGATAAATAATCATTACAAAAATAATGCCAAATAAGATGTGTCCTTTATATCCGCTCATTAAACAGTCACATCATTAATCCAGTCGCATGCTTTATCATTGAAAGAAACAGTATGTACAGTAATAACAGGAAGATCATAAGAATGAAGCTTTTTTATCTCTTCAACAACTTTTTTCTCATTTGCTTTTTTTGTTTTAAGTACAAGCAGGGTCTCAGACTCTTTTTCAATTTTTCCTTCCCACCAAAAAAGTGATTGTACCAAAAAAAAGTTTGCACACGCAACAAGCTTTTTTTCTAAAAGGGCCTTAGCAATCTTTTGTGCTTCATCATCACCAGAACAAGCACTATGGATTTCAATCATTTTCATCAGAGCCGCTAACCCAGTCCCTAATCAACGCCTTTTTCTCTTCATTAACATCTTTCATTCGCGATTTTGTAATATATACTATTCTCATAAGCATATAAATTACTGCAATAAGCAAGATGCCGGCAGTAAAAAGAATGGTGTATCCAAGAATAGACCTGTTTCTAATCTCAGACATGCCGTATTCTGAAGTCAAAAAAGCCGCAAACACAAAAAGGAGGGTTATGCCGCAGATTTCCATGTATACCCTGTACTCCTGTATGTCTGCATTAAGCATCTCCATTTCCATATTAATGATTTCTGATTCTTTTTCACTCATTTTCAATCTTTTTTATAGCATAAGACGCAACAAACGATACCAATATCACAACCCAAAACACATCCTGCTTATACACGCCAAACACAAACAATAAAAAGTTTAGTACCAGGATTGCGATAAAAACAGCTGCAACTATCTGTGTTTTTTTCACTTTTGGACGATTCGGTCAATTTTTTCCTTGATAAGCTTCCTGTTTTTTTGGTTAAATCTTACAATGCTGTAAAAAAAGTAGACAACACCGAGATAAAGGCCGATGGTTATTGTAATCATTACCTTGCCAAATATTGCGCCGGATGAAATAGCAATCCTGCCGGCATCAGACTTGAAATATCCAAAAACCAGGACGATGAGAGCAATGAAGCAAAGCTCAAGATAAAGTTTGTTTTCTGCAACCTCTCCATTTAATAAATCAATTTTTTCGTTAAGTATAGCTATGCTTTTATCACTGACCATGTTTTAAACCTCTTTTTATAATCACTATTCACTTTTGGAATGTATTCATTAAAATAGTTTTCTGTTTTCTTTTTTAATTTTGACTATAAATAATAAGAATCAACAAGAAAAGAGATGTCATTAATTATTTCTTTTCGGGTCTTTTTGTCCGGGTCAATAGGGAAAGTCGCAACAGATTTCTTTAAATGAAAAAGATTTAGCTTCACATTAGAAACAATCTTCACAGACCTTAAAACCCCTTTTTGTCCAATAAAATATTCATGATACAGCAGGCCCTTTGCACTCTCTACAGCACAAAAGCCACGCCCGCTTCTTCTTTTAGCAACTTTAATATCCTGCTTTTCAAAATGCAACTCTTCAAGCTCCTGAGCACTTCTTTGTGCACAATGCACTGCTTCAATTGTCAAGCATAAAACACTATGAAAAATGTTTTTTAAAGGAAAATTAAGCCCGGCTTTTCTCACAATTTTCTCAGCAGTGTGAGACAAAAGCTTGTTATTGTTGCTTATTCTAGCAAGAGGGCCGGTAAGATACGATTCCTTTGGTTTAAAATTCTTAAAGAACTTGCCAACAGAGACCCTCATATTTTCACCAACGGATAATTTACCAGAGAGCAGAGGTGTTGTGTCTATTTCCCACAAGGATAATGGCTTTGATGTGACTTCAAAAGGAGTGATGCTTTGCTTTAAAAGAAATTCAGAAGTTTTCAAAACTTCCCTGGCAAGCTCTTTAAAAAGCCGCACCATCTCCCTTTGTTCGTCATCATCAAATGTTTTGAGTATGCCCCCAACAACAGAATTTATAGGGTGAGGATATCTTTTTCCAAGAATCAAAAGAATTCTTTTTGCCTTACTTCTTGCAATTAATGCTCTTTGCGCTTCTTTTCTAAACTTTTTTGCGTAATCAAAATAATCTTTTGCGCCGGCAAGCCTGGGTATGATTTTCCCATAAAGAAAATTAATATGAGAATGTATCAACTCAGCACGCAAAAGCAGTTCTCTTATCATCTTTGTCTGATTAGAAACATTAATGCCAAGCGCGCTTTCAACTGCGCGTTGCGATGCGATAGTGTGCGCGCATGAAATAGATGAGTCTATCCTGCTAAGCTGAGCATATGAGTTAATGGCATCTTTGCCCAAAACCGCCTTTTCATAAAGAGGCGTGCTGTCTTCTATTTCTACCTGGGGCGTGCTTACATCAAGTGTGATGCCATGTATAGGTTCATGTTTTTTTGCCATGTTATCGTATCTCTTTTTTTTCAAGGCGTGTTCTGCACCCTTTGCAGCTTTTATCATACTTCGGGCACAAAACCTCACACCCCCCTAAAGTGTTTGGGCCATCGCACTCTTCTCCTTTTAGCAAAAGGCATTTAATCTCGTTTTCTGAACACTCATTGCAAACAGGCCAAGAAATCTTAGGAATGGTTTTTGATAAAATCAATGATTTCAATAATTCCCCAATTTCATCATTGCTTGGCGGACACCCGCATATACTGGAAAAAACACTGCCAATCTCGCCAGCTGATCTAATATTTTTAATTCCAAGAATAAAATTTGGATCTATGGCGCAGCTTCCAAAAAGAATCAGTTTTTTCTTAGCCCTGCTTATCTTTTCAAGCAGTTTTTTTTGAGAAGAGGACAACACGCCTCCCTGCACAAGAACAAAATCGGCTTTCTCATCCCCTTTAATAATATCCAAAAATTCTATGTTGTCAAGTAATTCATTTGATACCGCTGTTTCTTTTAGCCTCTCAAAACAGCCGCCGCACGCTTTTTTCTCAAGCAAACCAACCTTGATTCTCCTCTTCATTCAAAAAACCCCAAGACATCATCAAATCTAAAAACAGGACCATCAACGCATGTTTTTTCCCCAAGCACAGCACACGAGCCGCAAATACCCTGGGCGCAGTTCATTTTTCGGTGCAGATAAAAATAGATATTCTTGTTTTGAACTTTTTTTGACTTTAACAAAGAGAGTACTTCTTTGAGGTACTCTTCTTTTAGACTTAACAAAACATTTGTGTTTTTTGTAAATTTTATTTTCTTAATTAATTTTTTGAAGTCTTCTGCCTTTTCAGTATATTCCAAGTTGATATTTTTGTCACTGGATGCTTTTTTTAGATTTTCAATAAATGCTTTTTTTGGCTTTGTCTGCAAAGCAACAATGCTGGTCTTTAGGTAACTTGTTTTGTTTTCTTTAACATAAGAAAGCGCAAACCAAAGAGGAGAAAAAAGATGTGTTTGTCCAATCATGACAAGATTTGTTTTTTTCAGGTTGTTCATAGGAAAGCCGTGTCCAAATGGACCTTTTACCAAAATCAACCCTTTTTTTAATGGAAAAATATTTTTGGATACATCCGACTTTTTTGTCACAAGTATATTAAATCCTGTGCTGTCTTGATGGGCTATTGGAAACGTTTCTTGTCCAATTCCAGGCACCCATATAGATATGTATTGGCCGGGATGAGCAGCGCCTTTATACCTAAGGCTAAATATGCTTGCAAGTTTCCCATTTGCCTCTTTTTTGATGATTTTTAAGTCCGCATATTCATAGGTCATGTTATCACTTGAATTTATTTATGATTTTTACAAAATCAATTTTTGCAGGGCACTGGGTTATGCAGCGCCCACACCCAGTGCACATACCAATCCTGTAGTTTTTTTTGAAATAGGAAAGCTTATGGTAAACTCTGTGCTTTAGCATTTTTGTCTTGTCAAAATCCATGGCATTCTCGTCTGTGTCTTCCCAGAAGTTTTTGTGCTGGCAGCTCACCCAGCTTCTTTTTTTGGTGCCAATATCTGTTTTTGTGTCAGAAAATTCTTTTTGCTTGTAGCAAAGGCATGTTGGACAAACATTGGTGCAGATGCCGCATGAAATGCACTTGTTTGCTGCATCTTTCCATGCTTTGTTGTTATAATAGCGGGCAATGTCTTTTTTAAAAAGCCTCTTCTTGGTGTTTATTGGCCCTGTTTGATACTCATAGTCTTTTAGTCTTGAGACAAGCTTTAGGCCTTTGTCACTGCCAACCTCGATAAAGAACGAATCGCCAATGTCATGAAAATATAAATCAGCAAAGTTTGAGAGATTCATAGAGGTGCAAAAACAGTTTTTTTCAATTTCTTTAGAGCACTTTATAGCAATAAGCGTTGTTTTTTCTCTTCTTTCTTTGTAAAGGGGGTCAGGATTTTTCCCTAGAAAAACTTTGTCCAAAACATTTATCGCATTGACATCGCACTGTCTTATGCCAAATATGATCCTGCTTGGTTGTTTTTTGGTTCCAAGAATCTTTGAGCCTCTAAACTGGAACATTTCATCATTGCTTGGCAAAAAATATTTTTTTGGCGGAAACTCAGGGATTTTGTCGAGAATAATCTGAGAAATAAATTTAACTGTTTCAAACCTTACAGCATCGGTTTCTACTGGCGCCACCAGCTCCTGCTTGGTTTTTATTTTATACAAAAATTTATTTAAATCCTCTTTTTTCAAGAGCTTGCCCATTGGGGCGCAGAACTATTTCATATTATTTAAAGATTGGTTTTTTCAATGATGAAAACAGCTAAATTAGGAAAAGGTTTATATATGAAATCACCTGCATAAAATAGGTAAAAAGAGGTTGGTGCATGAGTGACAAAATTCTAAAAAAAAAGGATTTGCCTGCGTTTTTGACAAAACTAAGAAAAAACAGCACTCTTATAGCACCTATGCAAAGAGATATCCTTAGATTTGACATATGCGAAGACACAGCAAAGGTTGTTACAAACAAACGCCCGCTTTTTACTGCAAAAAAATATTTCTACAAAGAAAAACAAGAGTTGTTCTCATACAACAAAGCAAACATCAAAGAAACAGGCCAAAATGAACACTTTGTCATTTTCGGGATGCGCCTATGCGATATAAACTCATTATTAAAGCTTGACAAACTCTTTTTAAATGACTTTGAAGAATCAAATTACAAAAAAGCAAGAAAAAACAACATAATAATCGGGCTGAATTGCGAGACTGCTCCAAGCAAATATTGCTTTTGTGAGTCAATGGAGCTTAAAGACGCAGGATACGACCTTTTCTTTTGTGATGCTGGAGTTCACTGGCACATAAAAGTCGGCTCAAAAAAGGGAGAAAAGCTAGTAAAAAATCTAAAAGACAGCTACCACAGGCCAAAACCGATAAAGACAAAGAAAAAACTGCACCATAAAGAAATCGCAGGAAATTTTAATGATAAAAACTGGCAGGAAATGTCAGATAAATGCATAAGCTGCGGGGCATGCACCAACCTGTGCCCCAACTGCTTATGTTTTGACATCTTTGACACGCCAAGCTTAGCATTATCAAAAGGCGTTAGAAACCTTGAATGGGACTCATGCCAGTTCAAAGACTTCACAAAAGTTGCCGGAGACCATGTATTTAGAGAAACAAGAGAGTCGCGTTTAAGGCACAGAATCTTTCACAAAATCATGTATTTCAAAGACCAGTTTGATGAATATATGTGCACTGGGTGCGGGCGCTGCATCGAAGGATGCCCAACAAGAATAGACTGGGTACAAACACTAAACAAAATGAAAAAATGAACTCGCTAACACCAAAACAATACAAAATAATTGATTTTCACAGAGAAACAAACGACACAGTAACACTAACAGCAGACATGAAAATAAAACACGAGCCAGGACAATTTGTGGAGGTTTCACTTCCAGGAATAGGCGAGGCGCCAATAAGTATCTGCTCGTTTTCTAAAGATTATGTGAAACTAAATATCAGACAGGTAGGAAACATGACAAACGCACTCGCAGGACTAAAAAAAGGAGACAAAATATGCATCAGAGGACCATACGGCACAGGATACCCTATGCATTATTTTAAAGGCGACAACTTAATAATTATCGGCGGCGGATGCGGCGTTGCTCCGCTAAAAGGAATAATAGACTACGTGGAAAAATTCAGAAAAGATTATGGGGATATAATTTTGTTTTTAGGATACCGCTCGCCAGACGACATCCTATTTCAAAAAGAGCTAGATGAATGGAAAGAAAAATTTGACTTAACTGTCACAGTTGACCAAAACAGTGAATCAAAATTTTGCTACGATGCAAACACTGAATTTGTAACAGAAGCGCTTAAAAGAGCAGAATTTGACAACGAAAAAAAAGTCGCGTTTATCTGCGGACCTCCAATCATGATGAAGTTTGTCGTGGGAATATTAAAAGACAAAGGGTTTAATGACGACCAAATCTACCTGTCTTTTGAAAGGCACATGAAGTGCGGAGTCCAAAAATGCGGACACTGCATGATAAATGGAATATATGTATGCAAAGACGGACCAGTATTTAGGTATGATCAGGTAACAGAACTATCAGAAAAATGGTAAAGCAAAAAAATAAATCGAACAAGCCAAAAGTTGCAGTTCAGTCAATCACAGGGTGCGCGGGATGCCAGTTAGAGATATACTATATAGAAGACGTGCTTTTGGAGCTGCTTGATGCTGTCGAACTTGTCGCAGCTCCGATGATAAAAGAAAAAAACTATGACGGCCCAGTTGACATCTGCTTTGTAGAAGGCTCAGTTTCACACACAGACAGCATAAACAAGGTAAAGAAATGGAGAGAAAACTCAAAAATACTGGTCGCACTTGGCGCGTGCGCCGGAGAGGGAGGCGTGCAGCAGCAAAAAAATTTTATGGACAAAAAAAAAGTTCAAGCGTATGTGTATGGAAACAAAACAAAACACCTCGACGTTGAAACCCCGGTGCCAATAACTGAATATGTTGAAGTTGATTACTACATAAAAGGGTGCCCTGCAGACAAAGAAGAAATAGTCTGGTTTGTAAAACAAGCCCTGCTTGGCAAAGTTCCAAAACAATACGAAAAACCAGTCTGCCACGAATGCAAACTGCGCGAAAAATACTGCTTATTAGAACAAGGACAAGACTGCTACGGCCCAATCACTTTTGGGAACTGCAGCGTGATGTGTCCAGACTACAACCATCCATGCACTGGGTGCCGCGGCCCTTTTAGCGACGGAAACTTTGAAGAACACATAAAACTGCTGCAGGAAAAAGGATTTTCAAAAAGACTCATAATGCAAAGAATAAACAAGTACGGCGGACTAAGAACACAAAAGATTATGCAAGAGGCAAAAGATGGAAAAAATCACCCTTAATCACATAATAAAAATTCAAAGAATTTTTAAACATGATAAAGGGAGGAGTTTATAATGACAAAAAAAATCACCCTTAATCACATAACTAAAATAGAAGGTCACGCAAGCTTAACAGTATCTGTAAAAAACGGCAAAGTCACAAAGTGCGAGCTTGCATCAACTGAGGGTGCGAGGTTTTTTGAAGGGATTGTTCTTGGCAAACACTTTGATGACATTAGAGAAATAACGTCCAAAATCTGCGGTATTTGCAGCGTAGCACACACAATAGCATGCCTTAAAGCAATAGAAAACGCGTTTGGGATACAAGTCTCAGACCAAACAGAACAGCTTCGAGAACTCATGACGATTGGCGAAAGAATAAGAAGCCACGCAACACACCTATACCTGCTTGTTCTTCCAGACTTCCTTGGATTTGAGTCAGGTGTTGAGATGGCAGCAAAGCACAAAGACAAGGTCAAAACAGCACTAGACCTTGTAAAGCTTGGAAACAACCTCGTACAGGTTCTTGGCGGCAAAGAAATGCACCCATTCACATCAATTGTCGGCGGATTTACAGCTGTGCCTTCAAAAGAGTCGCTAAAAGAATTGTTGAAAAGATTGAAGGATGCCAAACCTTTCGCAGTCCAAACAGTCGAATTGTTTGCAAACCTAAAACTTCCTGATTTTGAAAAAGAAACAGAATACTTGGCAATGCTAAACAGAAAAGGGTTTCCTCTTCATTATGGGAACATTGTGACAAGCAAAGGAATTGACGTGCCAGCGTATGAATATAAAAAGTTCATAAGTGAGTACATAACAGACTACTCTCACTCAAAATTTGCAACAAGAGACGGCAAAGCATACATGACAGGGGCGCTTTCCCGGATGAACATCTCGTTAAAAGACCTTGATGATGAAACTAAAAAGATTATTAGAATGTATAATTTAAAGTTTCCTTCAAACAATCCTTTTTACAACAATACCGCACAAGCACTTGAGCTTGTCCACTGGATAAACAAAGCAATTGAAATAATAGCAGAAAATGACTTTGTTGATGAAGGCCTGCCCAAAGTAAGAGCAAAAGCAGGAAGAGGTGTTGCGTGCGTTGAGGCGCCAAGAGGGATGCTGCTTCACGACTACACTTTTGACAATCATGGAAACGTCACATCATGCAATATAATAACGCCGACCGCGCAAAACTTAAAGAACATGGAAGAAGACATAAAAGAATATTTGCCGCAGCTACTCAAAAAGTTTAAGAATAAAGAAAAAATAAAACTGGAAATAGAAAAGCTAATCAGGGCATATGACCCCTGCTTTTCATGCGCAACGCACTTTTTAAAAATCAAGTGGGAATAAAGAAACTATAAATAAAGAGGTGGTCAAGTGAGAAACATTATCGAAAGCCTTAAAGTCAAAGCGAGGCGAAAAAAACAAAGGATTGTTCTGCCTGAAGGTACAGAAGAAAGGATTCTAAAAGCAGCAGAAAAAATTGTCAAAGAAAAAATAGCAGTTCCCTACTTGATAGGGGACGCTGAGGAGATTAAAAAAAATGCTGATAATTATCATGTAAAACTAGAAGGTATTGAAATAAGAGACCCAGAGCACGATGAAAATTATGAGAAATACTGGAAAACATTCTATGAAATGCGAAAACACAAAGGAATAGACGAAAAAAAAGCCAAAGAAATTGTGATGACACCCATCTATTTTGGTACGATGATGGTCCATTTAAATGATGCTGACGGGCTGGTTGGAGGCTCCACAACATCAACTGCAGACACATTAAGGCCGGCGCTTCAGATAATCAAGACGCATGAGAAGTTTCACAAAGTATCAAGCGTGTTTTTAATGATACTGAATAACAAACTAATGTTTTTTGCAGACTGCGCAGTAGAAATCGAACCAGACGCAAAGGACCTTGCTGACATCGCACTTGACACAGCAAAAACAGCAATAAGCTTTGGCCACGCTCCAAAAGTCGCGATGCTGTCATTTTCAACAAATGGAAGCGCAAGGCACCCTGAAGTGGATAAAGTTAAGGAGGCCACAGCAATAGCAAAGGACAGAGCACCAGACATGATAATTGAAGGGGAGATGCAAGTTGACGCTGCAATAGTGCCAGAAATCTGCGAGAGAAAATTTCCAGGCTCAAAACTTCACGGAGATGCTAACGTGATGATATTTCCAACATTAAACGCTGCAAACTGCGCATACAAG
>JAAOYE010000034.1 GCA_018221175.1 Candidatus Woesearchaeota archaeon | reverse complement strand
AACTGCTTGTCGATATCCTTTCTCTTAAGCTTTGAAGAATATACTCCTAAAGTAGCAAAGATGTTATAAAAAGATAACAAACCGTACATTGCATTATAATCTTGCGTCAAGACAGATTCACTATGACAAACAATCAATATTCTTAGTTTTTTATTTTTTTTTAACATCTCACAGATGATCATTGCTATGACAAAACTTTTACCAAGGCCGGTAAACAATGCCAGTATTATATTCCCGCTACCGCCTGTTTTGTAATAGTCAAAAAAAGCATCCTTTGCTTCTTGCTGGAATTTGCGAGGTACAAAATTATCCATTTCTAAAAAAGCTGTTATTTTGTTCCATTATTCTTAAAAGCCTCCATTAGTTGATGTTCATCACAGCACTCAATTTGTTTATCCCTGTCCATATCCTCCTTATTTTTCCAACAATGCCAAGTGTTACCTTTTATAAAGTTAGATGCTATACAACTTCTGCAAGTCTTTTCAATAGGTGCGCTATCAAAGCATATATCTTTGTAATTGCACCATGAACATTTGTAAAAAGACCTTTTTTCTGACAACCTTGTTAGTAAGATTTTGCTTTCAAATACATCGATTGTTTTGTTCAGGACTTCATCAATGATATTTTTATCTTTGTAGACTCTTTCTATGTAATAATTGCAATCATTTTTGTTGATCGCTATGAATAAAGCTCTATCAAGTTTCATTGATTGCATATACAATTGCATTTGTATCATATAGCCAGGTTTAGACTTAGCAACTCCTTTTTTTTCTGTATCTTTGAAGCTTTTATCATTCATTGTTTTTATTTCCAAAACATGAATTGTTCCAGGAGCTTCTGGAATGCCTCTTATTGTTCCATCATTATGACCTAACAACCTTCCATCCAATAGAGTTAAATTGCTTTGCTCGCCAAACATTTCATAACCAAGCTCTTTTAGTTCGTTGTTCAGTATGTTTTCAAACAAATGACCAACGCTAAAAATCCTTTGAGTTCTAGCATTGATCTCCCCTTTTTCACAAAAATGGTGCTCGTATTGCCTCTTTCTTAAACATTCTTCTCCAGCACCGGACATTCCAGGATACCCCCTTGGAAAATCAATAGTTACTTTTTTATCTAATGCATGTTTTGTTGTTTCTGGGTTTAAAAATTTTATGAGATTTGCCATGTTAATCCATGCTTTTGTTGGACAAAGATTCTGCAAGCAAAGCACTGTACGCAACACTATCAAGAGCAGAGTCTTCGTGATAACCTGGTTTAGACCACTGTCTAACTTGCTTCAAAATAAGAAGCAATAACCAACCTTCTGACTCTGTAATACCTTTCCCTGTTATAGCATTAAAAGCCTTTACCGTAGAAGCCATACTTCTTTCTTTGTTGCTCTTGTCATAAGTCTTACCTCTCTCTTTCATTGTCAAAGCCGCATTCGTTAAAAATTTATCCGCTTCCATACAAAATCCTTATGAAGATAGCATCAAAAGATGCTATCATGTTGATAAAAAATTCCCTTAATCGTCCCAAGGCATTGACTTGTTATCTTCACTGTCACTGTCACTGTCAGTATCAGAAGATGAGAAGGAAGTGGCTGCTTCACCACCAGAATACTTTTCATATTTGGTGATTTCGTTTTTCTCAGGATAATTACCACTTGCAGGGGTAATCTTGACTGATACAGTCAATGGAATGCCATGAATCTCAGAACTATCTTGGATATCCACTTTCCCACAAGCTTTTACTATTGACGTAAGTTCTCTAATAGCAATATCAACCGCTTTAGGATTAGGATTGTCGATATTAAGGCCAGCAAAGACCATTCTACCTTTGAATTTTCCGTCAATCACTTTGAATTGTAGTTTTAGTTGTTGACCATTTTTTTTTGCTGTATCAACTAATTCAGATTTTGTAATCTGAACATTATATTTACCGACAGGAATTACAGAGAAATCTTGCATCTCTTCTTT
>JAAOYE010000033.1 GCA_018221175.1 Candidatus Woesearchaeota archaeon | reverse complement strand
CCTTTTCTTGCATTGTCATATATTTTGATTTTTTCATTGACATCTTTGATTTGTTCAGCTGCTTTTATGTAGTCAGCGGCGGTTTTGGCTTGCTCAACTCCGCCATTGGCTCCTCTTAGATAAAATTCTCCATTAGGACCAAATCCATAACCTTCTTTGTACATTGTAACTGGTGTTCCATCTGTTTTAACTGCAGTGCTACCTCCAAAGTCAGCAGAATTGATTAATTTTCCATCTTTGTCATAAAGTGCATCAGTATTGCCTTTTCCTTGCTTTAACCCTAATCCAAGTCCTAAACCGACACCTGCTGCTTTCAAGCCTGTTTTTAGAAAGTCTCTTCTTCCTTCGTCAACTTTATCATCAATGCTTGATTCATCAATCATTTTTATCAACCTTTTAACATATTTACTTGCTTTTTCACGGTTTGTTATTTTTTTAAATTTTTCAAGCTTTCTCATTAGCTTTCTTTTTCCCCTATTGTTTTCCGGGAAAGCTTCATCAATTTTTTCTTCAATCAAATCGCAATATTGCTTTTTGTTAATATCACTCCAAAGCCAGTCCTCTGGAAAGTCTTCTAACTCCATAAACTATTCTTTGACGTTTATCGATTATAAAAGTTATTGTTTTAAAGATATAAAAACCTTTCGGTATTTGTCACTAATGAGTTGTTAAATTAAATTTGTTAGTTTTTTAATGAATGAGTTCATAGTATCTATCAACTCCTTTTATTATTACATGGTTTTTCATTATCTCTTTTATTAACAGATTTTCTTTTTCAAACAAACCTATTTTTATATTCAGCTTTGAATCTAACTTTGATAATCTATCTTTTAATTTTCTATTTAAAGTTTCTATATATAAATCTATATCGCTTTCTTTTGTGTTTGTTTTTTTGGCATATGATCCAAATATTAATGCAAGTTTTACTTCTTTTTCATTATTTATAGCATCAACAATCTTTCTAATCTTTGGTTGTATCTGTATTAGTTCTGTTAGTTTTAAATGTTCAAGAATTTTTATGTGTTTATCTGCTTCTATAGAACTCTTTATAAAATAAACTTTGTTTTTCCCTTCAACTCTAAAATCAACAATGTTTATTTCTTCCATTTCTTTTATTTTTCTCGCAATCGTGGTCTGGTTAGTAAACAGGTCTTTAGCAAGCCCTCTAATATGGTTGTCTTTTTTTAATAATTCATGCAAGATATTGTAATAAATTTGTGACATATGTAATAATATTGTTACATCAGTATTTAAATCTTTTGGTTTTTTTAATACCAATAAAGCAAGGATGACTCTTGTTGTTGAAGCTGGTCTTCCTGATGATAATGGTGCTTGTACTCAGATGAAGCCGATTGGCGAGCAAAGCGGCGGAGTGTTTAGGATGCCGTTTAGCATTCAGAGGAAAAACCCAACTGGTGTTCAAGGAAATCAATCTGTTCTTTGACGTTTATCGATTATAAAAGTTATTGTTTTTATTGTATAAAAAGGTTTATATATAAAATGAAAACATTCACTTCATGGCAAAAAAAGATGAGAATTTCCTGGACAAACTAAAAAGATCTCTACATATAATCAACAAAAACAAGCGTTTATTCATAATTCTAATTGTTTCAACAATTATCATGGTTTTATTAACAACTCTAATAACATACAAATACTCGCTTAGTGCAATAACGCACCAGCAGGAAGTGTTTGATTACATTAACAGCATAAACACAACAAACCCAACACAAAGCCTGGGAGAGGACCCTTTAGAAATCTACAGGCATATCCAGGGAGTAAAAACAGCACTAATCACAATGTCCATACTGCTTGGCATAGCATTTTTCATATTTTCGGGGATAAACTGGGGGATAACAAAGCTAATGACAAAGAAAAAAGATTTCAAAGAATATCTAAAAGCATTCTCTGCTACGTTTATAGCATACGCAGTTCCTTTCTCAATATTTTTCTACTTAACATTCAAATTAGCATTTAGAACAGCTGCAGGAGAAATAAGCATTCCAGGAATAAACGCGTTGTCGTGGATATTTCTACTCATAATCCTATACTTTTTTTACATATCACTAGCACTAACAACAAACACCAAGCTGTCTGACATTCCAAAAAAGACGCTAAAAAACGCTTTAAACTTCAAAATCACAGCGCCAGTGTTTTTGTCCACAATTTTCTTAGTATCGCTTTTCTCATACTCAATATTTTTATTTGCAGAAGGCAACTTCATCCTGCTCTTAATGTTAATCTTTTTGCAATTAACCACGCTTTCATTTTCTAAAGTGTTGTTTGCTGTATCTTTTGATTAAGGCCAAAGTTTAAATATGTATTCTACATTATATATGTTGCATGGCAACCGACGAAGAAGAATATCTGTCAAGCCAGCCTACCTTGGACAACTTGATTGAGTCGGAAAAATCAGAGGCAGAAGCTGAAATCGCAGCTGCCCGCCGCATGGAAGAGGAGGATAGGACAAGACAAGAGGAAGAGCTTTATCAAGCTGTTGCTGGCTCTGCAAATTATTCTCCACCATACATATCAAGTTCAGAAGACGAAGAAGAAGATTAAGCTGCTTTTTTATGCTTCTTAAAATGGGAATCATAATTTTTTATGTTTTGTAATCTTCCACCAGTTTCATAAATATCTGGAAGAATATCTCTAACAACTGTGCCGATATCTGCATCGTGTTTTACTTCTCTGCCATGCTTGCTTAAATGTTCATTAGCATGGGATTTAACTGCATCATGGTGTTTTTCATCAATTGTTAACACTTTTTTCGCTAAAGAGTTAGTTTCAATTTCATCAACATATTTAATTCTTTCAAATAATTCGCTTTTTACCGCACTTAAGAATTTTTTATTACCAATCATCTGCTTTTTAATACCTATATATCCACCAAGATCTTGAGTTCTTTTATCAAAATAATCTATGATATGATCTTTGTCGGCATTTTCTAGTGCTTCATCACCATATCTTTGCCTGAATGCTTCGTCAGCCATCTTAGAGAGAAGTTCTTCAGCCTCTTCATGAGACTTAACAAAATGCTCTTTAGGAGTTCCTTTTATAGTTTCATGCTCCCCTCTTTTTTCTATTAAATAGTTTTGAAGAATGTTGTCTAAAGCCTGCATGGTATTGTGTTTTTTAACTTCTATAGCTTCTCTTTTATCAGTAGCTTCTTCAGTATTAGCATGATACTCTTGAAGGTATTTTAAAATGTCTTTTGTATCTGCTGAATACAGACCTTCTTTTGGTATATGTTCAGAAAAATGAGGTTTCTTTTTCTTGTCTGCCATATTACCATTCGTCTGTGATTAATTCTTTATAAATATTACTGTTTTCCAGATAAAGTTTATAAATGAAAAACCAATCCAATATAAAATGGCACAACTAATCGGTATTGTAAAAAAAGCGCTTAAGCGCCACGGCATAACTATAAGTGAACTTAACAAGACACTGGTGCAAAGCCTGGAAAACCGCCTGACAAACCCTGTTTTGCCATTGATGAAATTTAAAGACGCAAAAAAAGCGCTTCAAAGAGCATATTTCTCTGAGCTTTTAACTTTAAACCTTGGAAACATATCAAAAGCAGCACAGCAAGCCAATCTAAACAGGCGCCACATCCACAGAATATGCACAGAACTTGAAATTGACGTGGACAAAATCAGAGACACAATGATAAAGCCGTCATACTACATGACAGAATCAGTCCAGGAAATCATAGAAGAAAACGTGGACAACTTCAAAGAAGAGATAAAGCCAAACAAGCTTGTGGAAATCTACACAAACCTGGGCGAAATCTCAAAGGCAGTAGCGCAAAGCATAGACACAGAAATACCAACATATGAAGAGGTCATAGAATCTTTTGAAAAAGAATACTTTGAAGCAATCTTTAAAGAAACAGAAAACAATATTGAACGAGCAGCACAAATCGCAGGAATCTCTCCAAGATCAGCTCAAAGAAAGCTAAAAGCATTAGCATGACAAAATTAGAAATCTTGAACTTCAAAAACTAATTCTTGAAATGACAAAATTGTCCCACTCTTATTCTTTAAATCACAGTTTTATTTAAAAATAAAACATTGTTCTTGTGTATGTAAATGCTGTTTACAGGTGATACTAAATGACAAAAAAACAAGAAAAGAAACCAGAAGAAAAACTTGACTTTAAACTGCCGCAAGGCATTCCAAAAGAAGCAGAGCAAAAACTAAAGCAATTAAAAACAAAAATTGACAAATTCCAAAAAGAAATACTCAAGAAATTCGACAAATACATAATGGGAATAACGCTTCTCCCTCCGCAAAAGCCAAAAGAAGGAGAACCGCAAAAGCCAAAAGACGCAGTAAACTTGCTTATCCTAGTTGACGACTCAGACAGCAAGAAGATGCCAAAATATGAGCTAAAAGAAAAGCTTGGCACAATCATTGCACAAACAGCAAAAGACATAGACAAAAACATCGTGCCCCAAACAATAATCCTCTCAGAGCTGTGGCAAAACTGCTATGATGCAAAATACGACCTTTTAGAGGCAATCGCGCAAAGCGCAATCGTATTTGACAAAGGAATGCTTGCAGCAGTAAAGATTTCAGAAGTCCACAAACAGATGGTTCTAAAAAAGTTTGAAAAATACATAGTCTCATACGTGCTTGCAGGCAGCCTTGTCCAGGGAAAAGCAACCCCTGAATCAGACATCGATGTTTTCGTTGTCATTGACGACACAGACGTCAAAAAGATGACAAGGGCAGAGCTAAAAGACAAATTAAGAGCAATAATTATAGGGATGGGGCTTGAAGCTGCAGAAATTACAGGAATAAAAAACAAAATCAACATCCAAGTCTACATCCTAACAGACTTCTGGGACAACATAAAAGAAGCAAACCCAATAATCTTCACCTTCCTCAGAGACGGAATACCATTCTATGACAGAGGAATATTCATGCCATGGAAGCAGCTGCTTCGAATGGGAAAAGTAAAGCCGTCCCCAGAAGCAATTGACATCTTCATGAGCTCAGGCGAACAAATGCTAAAAAGAGTGCAGTTTCGAATCAACGAGATTGGCATGGAAGACATATTCTACGCTATTTTAACACCGTCACAGGCAGCGCTAATGCTTTATGGAGTGCCGCCGCCAACACCAAAAGAGACTCCAGACATGCTAAGAGAAGTCTTTGTGAAAAAAGAAAAGATGCTTGAGGACAAATGGGTGAAAGTACTTGAAAAAACAATTGAAGTGCGAAAAGAACTTGAGCGCCAAAGCAAAAAAAACATTACAGGGACAGAGCTTGACAACCTGTTAAAAGACGCAAACGACTATCTAAAAAGAATAAACAAGCTTTTCTCTGAAATCGACAAGATAAAAGAAGAAGAATCAGTCCTGCACACATACGAGTCAGCAGTTACTGTGATAAGAGACATACTTAACCTTGAAGGCACAGACCATGTGCCAGAAGACCAGGTAATACCTTTGTTTGAAAAAAACATTGTTGCAAAAGGATACCTCCCCCAAAAGTATCACAGAGTCCTAAAAGTAATCTCTAAAGCAAAAAAGGATTATGACGAGGGCAAGCTGACAAAGACAGAGGTAAACCAGGTAAAAAAAGAAAGCCGGGCCTTTATGAAGACAATGATAGAGTACATCCAAAGAAAGCGCGGAAAAGAGCTTGAAAAGACAAAGATTAGGGTAAAGCACGGCAAAAAGTTTGGAGAAGTAATACTTCTTGGAAAAGAAGCGTTCATAATCCACGACGTTGACAACCCTGACAGGGAGATATCAAAAGCAGAAATTGCAGGTGATGGCAGTCTTAAGAACATAAAAAAGGCAACGCCAGAAGAGTTTGAAAAAGCAATTGTGAAAGTCACAATACCTCCCAAAGTCTTTATCAAACAGCCCATATTCAATGATTTAAAGGAAATCTTTGGAAAAGACGTGGAAGTTAGTTTGAATTATTAGTTTTCTAGTAAGATTTATATACCAATAAACTCAAAAATAATTGTATGACTCGTCTAGATAAATTTAAGGATGATGCACAGCTTCACACTTATCTGAAATATAAAGGTTTCTTTGACTGGAAGTCATTAATGAAATTCATGAGGGGCTGGATAGAAGGAAACCATTACACATTTATGGAAACAGAGTATAAGGAAAAGCCAGACCAATACGGCATAGAGATTGAATGGAGAACAACCAACAACAAAAAAATTGACGGGCTCTATCAATACTATATTAAATGGTATTTAAGAGTCTGGGATCTTGATGATGTTGAAGTTGAAGAAAACGGAAAAAAAGTGAAGAAAAATCAAGGGAGAATAAGAATCGAATTTGATGCTATGCTTGAAGTTGACTATGAAGGGCAGTTTGAATCAAGAAATTTCTTTAAGAAAATGGAAAAGTTTTTAGCAGACCACATCATTAAAGAAGATATAGAATCAGGGCACGCAGATGCATTATACTACGAGCTAAACAGGTTCAAAAACGAAGTCGAAGCGCATCTAAAGATGGAAACCGCAACAGAGGGAAGTTTGTACCATGGCTGAAAGGATGACAATTGTGGACGGAGAAAAGATTGTGTTCAAAGGGCTTTTTGACATGAGAGAGCTTTACAATATTATCGATGCGTACCTTTGGCAAAAAGGTTTTGATAAAAGAGTCATGAAAAACGAAGAGCACGTCCAACAAGACGGCAAGTTCATCCATGTAATAATGCAGCCATGGAAAAAAATAAGCTACTATGTAAAGCACGAGATAAAAATTGACCTTTCTGTGCACCATGCAAAAGAGGAAACAAGAGAAATAGACGGGGTAAAGCGAAAGTTCACAAACGGCACGTTTGAGGCAAAGTTTTGGGGATATCTTGTAACCGACTATGAAGGCAGGTGGGAGCAAAGGCCAGAATACTTCTTTTTACGAACAATCTTTGACAAATTCGTATACAAACTGCAAAATGCAAACTTCGCATCCCTTCTAAAAAACGACGTTAGACTAATGAAGGCAGAAATAGAGAGTTTTTTGAATCTTCACAGGTTTACTTAGAAACTTTTTTAAACACAGTACTTTTTCTTAGGTTAGTGCTTAGCGAGGATTGCAGAGTCTGGTCAAATGCGCAGGAAAGGTTAAATGCCTTTGCGAAACTTAAGACCAGAAGATAACTTTTTGGTAAGTTATCCTGTCCCTTAGTGGGTCCGGGGGTTCGAATCCCTCTCCTCGCATTATTTTTTTCTTTAGAATCGTTGCGCACTCATAGCTTCACTTGGAGCAAAGCTTCCAGAAAGCATTTTCCCTACAGTCATAAACCTTAGGTTCTTGCCAATAGAGTTTGCAGTGACCATGCCAACAATCTTGTTGTCTCTTGTGACCGGGAGACGCCTAATGTTATTATTGCTTAGAATTCTTGATGCTTCGTTCAAAGTTGTTTTTTCATCAACAGTGATTAAGTTCTTTGTGTAATGTTTTGAAATCTTTGAACCTGCAACTTTCAGGTTATCAGCAACAATTCTTAAAATGTCTCTTTCAGTAAATATCCCAACGTGTTTTTCTTGGTCTGTTACAAGAATCGAGCCTCGATTGTGCTTTGACATCTTAAAAGCAGCGTCGCTAACAAGCATATTTTTATCTATAGAAATAGTTGAGTGCATTATATCTGAAACAACATTCATAAGACCCACCTCCGAAACGATATATAGTATATAGGTAAAAGATATATAGTATATAGGTAAAACTAATATTTAATAGTTGTGTTTTAAAAAAAAACTTTAGCCTCTTCTTAGTTCCTCAGACTTCTTCTTTATCCTTTTTGTCCTAAAAATAGTTTCTCTCTCTGCTTCTTCAAGCCTAAACTCAATGAAAGCCCGTGTTTTTTCAAGCTTTGGAATCACTTCAAACTCTAAAGCATTAACTCTTCTCTTGGTTTTTTCTATCTCCAACAAAAGCTTTTTCATCGCAGTCTCTACTTCTGCAGCCTTAACAATTAGTTTTGTAAGCTCTTCATAAGCACTCACGCTTTCATCAACTGCAGCACTAGTAGTAATAACTGAATATCCTTTTCTGTCAAATCTCTTTTCAATATCCTCACTTTTTATTGTTGGAACTGTCACACCCATAATGTTTTTAGTCTTTACCTCTATCTCTGGCCTGTTTGGAATAGAAAGCGCAAGTGACTTTATTCTCATGTCAGTTTCAATGACTCTTGCCATGTTGAACTTTTCAAAAGCATCTTTGTATGCCTCTGTCAGGTCCTGCCTTATAGTCTTTGACTCTTTTAACATCTCAAAAAACGATAAGATTAACCCATCTCTTTTCTTTTTCAATAGATTGTATCCAGAATTAGCTAACTTGATTCTGTTCTTTAGCTTCATCAGCTCGCTTCTTGTCGGCTTCACGTTTTGAGTCATATTAGCTTAGCCTCTTTTAGTATTTTTGCTGCTTTCATATATTATCATTTCTTCTTATTTTTATCATCCTTCTTACTTTCATTGCTTTTGTTTTTTCCGTAGTACTTGTCTTTTAGCTCTGGCGAAATTCTTGTAAGTTCTCTTGCCGGGATGTCTTTGAAAAGGTCCCATCCAATCTGCAATGTGCCAAAGATGGTCCTGTTTTCTGTTCTATCTTGTGTGACAAATTCTTTTTCAAACGCGTCTGCAAAATGCAGCAGCCTCTTATCTCTGTCTGATAAAGCTTCTTCCCCGACAATTGCCACAAGGCCCCGCAAGTCTCTTCCTTCAGCATAGTTGGCATAAAGCTGGTCTGAAACCTGTTTGTGGTCATCTCTTGTCTTATCCGGTCCGATACCTGCATTCATCAGCCTTGAAAGGCTTGGCAGGATGTCAACAGGGGGATAAATGTTTTTTCTGTGAAGCTCACGAGAAAGCACGATTTGTCCTTCAGTGATGTATCCTGTAAGGTCTGGGATTGGGTGTGTGATGTCATCCCCTGGCATTGTAAGAATCGGAATCTGTGTGATGCTTCCTTTTCTTCCCTTAATCATACCAGCCCTTTCATAAATCATCGCAAGGTCTGTGTACATGTACCCAGGGTATCCTCTTCTTCCAGGGACTTCTTCTCTGGCAGCGCCAATCTCACGCAGCGACTCGCAGTAGTTTGTCAGGTCTGTCAAGATTACAAGTACGTGCATGTCGTGCTCATACGCAAGGTATTCTGCAGCTGTAAGTGCCATTCTTGGCGTAACCAGCCTTTCAACAGCAGGGTCATCAGCAAGGTTTAGGAAAACAACTGATCTTTCAAGCGCTCCTGTCTTTTCAAAGTCTGAAATAAAGTACTGCGCTTCCTCGTTTGTTATTCCCATTGCTGCAAAGATTACAACGAAGTTTTGCTTTTGTCCAGGAACAGTTGCCTGTCTCGCGATTTGAAGAGCGATTTCGTTGTGAGGGAGTCCTGAACCTGAAAATACCGGCAGCTTTTGTCCTCTAACCAGCGTGTTGGTGGCGTCAATTGTTGAAACACCTGTTTGGATGAAGTCTGCAGGCGACTGTCTTGTGTAAGGATTGATAGCTGCGCCAAGAATGTCCATTCTTTTTTCAGGAATAATTTCTGGTCCGTCGTCAATTGGCTCTCCTGCACCTGACAGGATTCTTCCCATCATATCTTTTGATACTGGAAGCTTGATGTTTTCGCCAAGAAACTTGACTCTTGTCTTTTTGTCAATACCGGCAGTTCCTTCAAATACCTGAACAACTACCATGTCTTCGCTTGTGTCAAGGACCTGTCCTTTCTTGACTTCTCCGTCTGGCAGGTTGATTTTTACAAGTTCGCCGTAGCCGACTGGCTCTGTTTTCCCTACAAATACTAACGGGCCTGCAACCCTTGTTATTGTTTTATATTCTTTCATAAAATCACCTTTGTGTTTTTATGGAACTCAAAAATTGTTGATTTTTGTTGTTTCATTTTTGCCACCTATTCGAGTTTACCTATCTCGGACTCCATTTCCTTTTGGGTTGTAGTAAGCTTTTTCTCATAATCTTTTATGAACTTGACTTCCCCAATTTTTTCCTTTGACTCAGTCTCGATTATTCTTGCAACTGAAACGCCTTTTGAAAGCGCGTCATGTGCAAGCTTGTCAAAGTGCATTATTGTTTTCATAATCATGTAGCTCTTTTTTAAATCACAAAACGTGTCCACATCGTGAAATGCGTTTTGCTGAAGCAAAAACTCTCTGATAAGCCTTGCAGTCTCAAGTGTGACCTGCTGCTTGTCTGGAAGCGCGTCTGAGCCTACAAGCTGGACGATTTCCATCAGTTTTTCTTCTTCTTGAAGTATTCCCATCATCTCATTTACAAGCGTTCTCCAGTCGCTTGCAACGTTTGAGTTAAACCACGGCTCCAAAACATCCTGATACAGGCTGTAGCTTGTAAGCCAGTTGATACTTGGGAAGTGCCGTCTCTGGGCAAGCTTTGCATCAAGCGCCCAAAACGTTTTTGTAACCCTAAGAGTGTTTTGTGTGACTGGCTCTGAAAAGTCTCCGCCAGGCGGGCTGACTGCTCCGATGATTGTTATCGAGCCTTCCTGTTTTGTTCCAAGAGGCGTCACCCTCCCAGCCCTTTCATAGAATTCTGCAAGCCTTGTAGAAAGATATGCAGGGTATCCTTCTTCACCTGGCATCTCTTCAAGCCGCGATGAGATCTCTCTCATGGCTTCTGCCCATCTTGATGTTGAGTCAGCCATAAGTGCTACTGAATAGCCCATGTCCCGGTAGTATTCTGCAATTGCAATTCCTGTGTAAACGCTTGCCTCTCTTGCTGCTACTGGCATGTTTGATGTGTTTGCGATAAGTACGGTTCTGTTCATCAGAGCCTTTCCAGTTTTTGGGTCCAACAAGTGAGGAAATTCTGTAAGTACTTCTGTCATCTCGTTTCCACGCTCACCGCACCCGATATAGACGATGATGTCTGCGTCTGACCACTTTGCAAGCTGCTGCTGCGATACTGTTTTTCCAGCACCAAACGGTCCAGGAATAGCTGCGACTCCTCCTTTTGCAAGAGGAAACAACACGTCAAAGATTCTTTGGCCGGTGATAAGCGGCATTTTTGGAGAAAGCTTTTTTAGTACAGGTCTTGGTGTTCTAACTGGCCATCTTTGATACATCTTAACTTCTTTCTTGTCAACTTTTGCAATTACATCGTCAATAGTGAAGTTTCCTGATTTTATCTCAGAGATTTTCCCTTCACTTCCTTGTGGAACCATAACTTTATGCTTAACTGTCTGGGTTTCCTGGACTTCTCCAATTATGTCTCCTGGCTTGACTTTATCTCCTTTTTTGGCTGTTGCCTTAAACTCCCACTTTTTCTTGTGGTCAAGGCCTGGAGCATCAACGCCGCGAAAAATATAGTCTCCCATCTGGTCTGCAAGAACCGGCAGAGGCCTTTGGATTCCGTCATAGATGCTTGTAAGCATCCCCGGCCCCAGCTCTACTGAGAGGGGTTCTCCGGTGTTGATTACCACTTCACCAGGTCTAAGTCCTGATGTGTCTTCGTATACCTGGATGATGACTTTTTCGCCATCTAGCTGAATGACTTCTCCCATCAGCTTTTCCTTTCCAACTCTTACCACGTCATACATACGTGCTTCAAAACCAACCGCTACAACGACTGGTCCTGCTATTCTTTGTAGCTTTCCTTTGTTTTTTGCCATTTTTTTTATTCACCTGTAAATAATATAATTATTCTTCCTTGACAATTATTTATTGAGGATGTCTACGCCAATAGCCTTTATAATCATCCTCCTTATTTGTTCTTGTTCTGCTGACTGCGAAAGCGCGACGATTACTGGGGTTACGCTGTCTTCGGCTTTGTGGCGCGTTCTTTCTGTGAGTGCTTCAAATGTGTTCTCATCCATCACGAGGATTCCTTCAACTTTTTCCTCAAGTATTTTTCTCATCTCTTTTTCTGCTGTTGTTTCATTGACTTCGATTATGTCTTTTATCCCAGCAAGCGAAAATCCAAGTGTGAACTGGCTTTCTCCAAATATCATGAATCTTGACATTTT
>JAAOYE010000032.1 GCA_018221175.1 Candidatus Woesearchaeota archaeon | reverse complement strand
CATATGGAAGCAACGCTCTTGAAATAGTTGACATTTCTGATCCGACCAACCCAACACACGCAGGAAATCTTTCAGATGGAGTAGGCGGAGCACAACTTACTGATCCCGCAGATGTATATGTTTCAGGAAATTATGCGTACATCGTTTCAGATACAGATGACGCATTAGAAATAGTTGACATTTCTGATCCGACCAACCCAACACACGCAGCAAGCTTTTCAGATGGAGTAATACTAAATAGGCCAATGAATCTTTATATATCAGGAAAATATGCATATATCACATCATTTAGCAATAACTCACTAGAAATAGTAGATATTTCTGGAATTGATGCTCCAGCGGCAAACATCGGCGCATTAGAATCATCAACAATCACAGTCACAGAAAACGCAGACATAGGAAACAACCTCTACGTCAGAAACGGGATAAACGTCGGACCAGCAGGAATAAAAAGCGATGGAGTGATTGTTGCTTCCTCTTTAGAATCAACTGCTGGAATAAAAATAGGAAACACTACAACAACCAATGCTGGAACAATTAGGTGGACTGGAAGCGACTTTGAAGGATACAACGGTTCAAGCTGGGGTTCACTTAGTCACACCCTGCCTGCAGGTACAATAATATTTTTTAACGGGACAAGTTGCCCAACAGGATTTAACGAATTGACAACCGCAAGAGGCAGGGCGATAGTAGGCCTTCCATCATCAGGTACATTAGGTGGAACAGTAGACACTGCTTACTCAAATTTAGAAGACAGAACGCACAACCACACAACACAAGGGCACACGCTAACAATTGCAGAAATGCCAAGCCACACCCACACCACGGATTTGATGCTAAATACGAGTAAATCAGGAGGAGTAGGATGGCCAGTTGGAACAGAAGGAAGTTCTACAATTACATATCCAACAGGGGGGAGTGGATCACACGATCATGGAAACACAACAAGTAATTCAGCCAACATTCCATACATTCAATTCTTAGTCTGCATAAAAACATAGTTTAAGCGTAACACTTGACAAAACCAAAATGTTTATAGTTAAACACATTTTATAAAATAAATTATGAAATTTAACAACGACTTTTACAAGATAACAACGTTGATTCTTTTAGTGGTGTTGATTGTGATTGGTGGCTTTTGGCTTGTTGGAAAGTATAATATATACAAAATAAGCAAACAAAACGAGGTCTTTGTTGCAGGCTACAATCAGGGAGTAAGTGATGCTATAGTCAAACTATATCAAGACACAGAAGACTGCAATGTAGCTTCTGTTTTTATTGGCAACCTTACAAGAAGAGTTGCTGATGTTGAGTGCATTGAAAAAATAACAAGATAAATAATAAAGTTCTTAAAAAAATCAAAAACATTTATATATAACTGACCATATATTAACTATAGGTGATATATAATGAGTGCTACAACAATACAATTAGATAAAAAAGTGGTTAATTCATTAAAAGCAGTAAAAGAGCATCCAAGACAAACGTACAATGAAATAATCATAAAGATGATTAAAAACTTTAAAAATACTAAAAATCAATATGATGAATTTCTTCATAAAATCCAGCAGGAAAAAATGAAAGAATTATGGGACAACAATGACGATGAGGCAGGGGAGCATGTATAATGCTGGTGATGTAGTTCTTACAAGAATTCAATTTGCAGACACTTTTGAGATTAAAAAAAGACCTGCTGTTATTTTATATACTGATTTTGGAAATTTAGTTGTGGCAGGTATAACAAGCAACAAATTAATGCGAGGAATATCTTTAACAAAAAAAGATGGGGCTGTAAAAGAGAGTGTAATAAAAACTAATTACATTTTTACAATCAGTACAAATTTAGTTTTGAAAAAATTATTTCATATTTCAAAAGAAAAGAAAAAATTAGTTTATAATGAATTGACAAAAAGACTAAAAAGCTTAATTCTCTAATTTCCACTCATAAAACAACAACAATTATAAAGGATTATTCTCTAGAATTAATATAAGGTGTCAAGAAAAGAGGTAGTAGGGATTTTGTTAGTCTTTTTTATGATATTATATTTACCTCTCTCGTTTGGAATAAAAGGAAATTCTTCCGCGTACGATGTTTTCATTTCAGACATAAGTTTTGGTGGATATGAAGAAACATCACAGCCAAATATCAGCGTACAATTCCAGACAAAAACAACGCCAATACAAAATGGCAGCGGCGGCCAATATACTGTAACTCCCGGCCTTGCACGACCCCTTGGTCCTGTCGCGTTTTATGCAAACATCACTGCTTACACTTTTGACTGGTCAACAATCATCCCAGCACACGAAGATTCAAAAATTAACTGCACTGGTATTAACATCTTCGCGTTTCTAGACATGCCAAAACATTACTACAGATACACAGACACAAGCGCTACAATAAGCACTTCTTGGAGTACAAATGGAGAACTTGACTGTTTAGCAGCTGGATGCATTGCAGGCGAAAACCTGACCTGCCATTTCAAAGTTGATGACTCTCACATGAACTCAACAGAAGTCACATCCACAATTCCAATCACATACACACCTCAGATAATCTCAGTCTCTTTAACACCTTTAATATCTTACACAAACACCATACTAAATTGTTCAGTAAACGTAACAGATGGTAGTGATAGTGATCCGTTATCATACTACTACCTTTATAACGACACCACAGGCACCCTGCAAGGATGGAGTTCAAATTCCCTTTTGGACTGCGGAGCAGTCGGTGGCTGTGACAAATATGACAACATAACATGCTACGCCATAGTATCTGACAGCTATGTAAATTCTACAATTAATCAATCCAATACTGTAGAAATCTTAAACACTCCGCCAACACTAACAGGCGTTGCATCAAACACTTCAAATGTCAGATATGGCGACTCAATAAATATTACAGGGTATGGAACTGGTGACATTGACACAGATACTTACAGGCTCGAATGCGGAAACCAATCCGGGCTTTCAGATCTTTGCATTAGCGGATATGGCACTGGAAATAGATCATGTACATTTTTAGCGCCATGGAATGATACATCTTCACACACAGTTTTTTGCAGGTTATATGACAGTGAAAATGTTTCTACACAAAGAACTGTTGTTATTGGAACAGACAACAGTTATCCAACTGTTACACTGCTCACTCCAACTTCAGGAACTATCTGGAATCAGAGCATAACAATAACATTTGAATATAACGCAACAGACAATGAAAACATAACTCTATGCAATCTTGTAATAAATGGAAGCAATGTAGACACAGCTGTTTCGCCTCAAAAAGACACAACACTAAACTTCACATATCCAATAAGTTACGGCTCATATGTATGGAGAGTTGACTGCACAGACAATTCGTCAAACACAGGCTCTTCACAAACATGGAACTTCACCCAAAGCATTCTTGAAAGTTTTACAATCAACAACATTGGCGTTACAGGGTTTGAACAAGTAAATTCTGACTACACACATACAAGAGCAGTAATTAATACTTTAACATTTGCGCCTTCATCAGATTACTGCAGATACAAAACGATTAATGCAACTTCTGGCTGGACAGAGTGGGAGCAGTGCTCACCAGTCTTTGAGTGGATACTTCCAGAAAATGATGGAAACTACACTGTCCAAGCCCAAATAAACCATACTGGATTAGACATTGGAGTAACTACAAATCTCTCTGACTGGATATACCTCCAAAAGTCAGGGGTGGATTTAGACATAACACCCCCAGAAGCATTCACAATATACGACGATGGGGATTATACAAATAAAAACACAAGCTTCCACGCAAAATGGGACACTCCAAGAGATGTTGAAGCATCAATACTAAGAAAAAGTTTAATTTATGATTATATAATTATTGACAACACAACATCTGTAAACCTCACAGGGTGGATTTCTACAAGCAGCACAGAAATAACTGTCACAGGACTTAACCTAACAGAAAATTACACATACATCATAAAAGTCAACGCCACAAACCCTGCAGGCTACAGCAGACAATCAGATTCTAATGGGATAATAATAGATATAACTCTCCCAAATATGACTGGAGTAAGTGCAAATCCTGATGCATATGTTTGGACAAACTCAGGAACATTATTTTTTAACTGGACTGCAACCGACAATCTTGCAGGAGTAGACGCGTTTAGCATGATACTTGACAAAGTAAACGACACAATCCCTGACACACTTGAAGAAAACTACACTATCAATAAAACATTCACTGGAAAATCACAAGGAGACTACTATTTCCATATAAGAGCAAAAGACGCTGCTGGAAACTGGGGAAACGCATCTCACTTTGGCCTTTTAAGAATCGACAAAACCCCGCCGACAAGACCAATCCCGACAAATCCTACAATGTATGGAACAGGAGGACAAATAATATTTTACTGGAGCGCTTCTGTTGACACACTCAGCGGATTTGAACAATACAACATCACCATTCATGACCTTGACAATGGGACAAACTACACCTACAACACAACAGAAACAAACTACAGCTTCCAATCAACACTTGGACATAATTATTACATCACTATAAATGCAACTGACAATGCCGGCAACATGATTTCTTCAACAGACCCAAAAACACAGCCTGTCCAAATCACGTCAGCAAAGCCTAACAGCACAACAACTGATGTTTCACAAAATCCGATAATTAAAGTTACAACAAGCAAAAAAGCAAGCTGCATACAAAACGAGACAAATGAAAAGTTTATCTACACAGACTCAACATATCACGAAACAAAACTAACACAGCCAAACGGAATCCACTCTTTAGAAATCACATGTACAGATAATGACGACTACTCAGACACAGCAGTTATTTCATATTCTGTAAACAAAGCTGCCAGTCCAGGAGTGCCTGCGATTGGCACACTCACATCGACCCTTGCTGGTAAAACTGTTAGCATCCCAGTAACAGCCGGCACTGTTGGACAGATAAAAAGAGAGAGATTCAGATTATTTATCAACGGCACAGAGCATTATGACTTTACAGTAATTGACAATGACAACGCAGGCAACTACACAATCCAGACCGTGTTTGATGCGCCAGGGCAATACGGCATCACAGTTTATGTTGGTGGACAAAACAGCACTCAAAAAATCCAGACAATAACCCAGCTTACATTATTCACGCAGATATCCGGCGTCACTTCTCCAACAAGTGAAAGCCATTTGACTTATGCAAACATCAGCGACAAAAAAGCAGGGCTTGGAGCACAGGCAAGAACTGTTAGTGTACAAAGTGACGTGTCAAACCTTAAAATTAATGCGTCAAGTGAAGGAAAAACATACATTTTTTTCACAAGAGAAAACATCAATGTTAAGCGAAAAAACACGTATCTGGAGCAAAACGCTTTTGATGAAGACACAAACACATTCGGATATCAGGTAGATGATGATTATAAAATAATCACTTTGCTTGACTATGACACAATAACAATTCAAGGGCTTGAATTAATACAGGAAGGAACATACTCATTGTTCTTTAGAAACCTTGGAACTAACAACAGCAATACAATTATAAGATTAGAGATAGAATAAGATGAAAATGAGCACAAAAAGAGGTGTATTGATTTTTATAGGTATTGCTATATTAATAAATATCAATTTAACATTAGCAGATCTAAATAACGGACTTGTTCTCCATCTTAAATTTGACAACAACTCTTTGTATGGTGAAAACAATACTCATTTCTATGATTATTCAGGAACAGGAAACAACGCAACCTGCAGTGGGATTAATTGTCCAACTTATAACTCAAGCGGCAGAATAAATGGAGCTTTTGATTTTGACGGTACTGATGATCAACTTGACATACTTGATGATCCAAGTCTAAGGCTTTCTAACAATTTAACAATAGCTGGATGGATAAATATTGATAATACTGGCATTGGCAATTGGAATCCAATTATTACAAAGGGAAACACAACTTATGCTGAATACTGGTTTGGTGTTTCAGATAGTTTTAGAGGCAATCGTACTGGAACTCTCATAAATGATTGGGATTCTTCATCATATGGCCTTACACCAGTTAATCCAAGTGAATGGCACCACATAGCAATGACTTATAATAGCAGTCACTTCTCCATATATCTTGATGGATATTTAGACAACACATCACATTACTATGGAAACCCAATAAACACTTTTCCACATGATTTAATAATTGGCTCTAGTGATAAATGGAGTGATGAATATACTGGATTAATGGATGATTTAAGAGTGTATAATAGAACCCTCTCTTTGGAAGAAATTAAGGAATTAGCAAGTATATTTATGATAAAAAACCTTGGTGTGCTTGGTTTTGAAGAGACAAATCAGGAATACACATCGATAAAAACTGTCATTTTGGAAAATAGTATTTATGATTCAGCAAATAATTGCAGATACAGAAACAACGAATCCTCCGTCTGGACCCCCTGGGAACAGTGCGAAAAAGAGAGATATTGGTTGATAACAGACAACACAGGTTTAAAAGAAATTTGGATAAACATCAATTACACAGATGACACTCAAGAAAACTTTTCAGACACAATATACTATAACTACACTGGCGCCGGCCTTGACACAACCCCTCCAAGCACAGTTACAATTTATGACGGCGATTATTCAAACAGCTACTCGACAGTCAACGCGACATGGAGTGCTGCTACTGACCCTGAATCAGAAATACTTGATATTCCATTAGTATATTCATATCAATTATCTATTAACGGCGTGCCAAACAGTTCATGGATTACTACTGGCACAACAAGAAGCTTTTCTTACAGTGTCAATCTTTCTCATAATGACAATGTCTCAATAACTGTAAATGTCACAAACAGCGCCAACCTTATTTCAAGCACGGGATCAGACGGATTATTAATAGACCTTGTCTTGCCAAACATCACAGTCATCGACTCAAACCTAAACCAGAGTTCATGGCACAATGACACCTCAATATTTTTCAACTGGTCCTCATCAGACAACTTTTCTGGAATCGGGGGCTTTTCATACACACTCTCAACAGACCCAGCAGTTGGTCCAGATGATGTTCCTGAAGGGTCAATTGGCAGTCTTGACACTCACTTTAACAACACTTTTTATGTCTTTAAGACAGGAATTTACACTTTTAAAATAAAAACAAAGGATAAAGCAGACAACTGGGGAAACATCACTTCAAGAAATGTGAAAATCGACAGGACTCCGCCTTTACGTCCGCTTCTTAGAACTGCAGAAAAAGTCTTTGGAACAAATCAGATTAATTTTACTTGGAGCGAAAGCTATGATGAACATTCCAGCCTTGATTACTACTTCATTGAAATCTGGAACACTACAAGCTACAATTATTCATCAAACGACCTTCAATTTAATGCAAGCATTGGAACAAACCAATATTATATGTACACACCAGCAAACAACTTTTCCACGTATTATGCCAGAATAAGAGGTATTGACATGGTCAAAAACCCAAGCGTGTGGTCAAATGAGGACGCAAAATACGACTGGACACCGCCAATTATAACCATTATTAGGCCAGACACGCTTATTGATACAGGCGTCTACCCAAGTTTAGCAGTCAGTACAGACGAGCAGGCAACCTGCTACTATGATAATTCAACAGGAAGCCAGATAATGTTTGAATATACAAACCAGACATATCACGAAACAAAGCCAAAAGACAGCCAAACTCAATACAATGTAACATGCTATGACATATCAGGAAACAGCCAAACAGATACCACAGGCGTTTTTGCAACAAACGCAGCATACACATCAATAACACTTCCATCAAGTCCTTCTGGCTACACAGGCCAGATAATCACATTAAATGTGTCAATCGTGCCTGCTAAAGGAGAGGTTTTAAAATCAAAATTCAAGCTTTATCTCAACAACTCACAACACGACTTTACAATATATGACAACGGAGCTGGCGAGTACATTGTAAGTCTTGTCGCACCAAGCATTGCAGGGAACTATCCCATAAACATGTCTGTAGATACACAGACTGACACAGACACACTAACAGTAAACCAGTTAAGTCTTGAGGCCACTTACTCAAATGTTTTTGCCACTACATCAGAAACAGACAAAATCACTTATTTTAACGCAACCAACTACTCATCAGGTTTTGCAACAGACTCAGAAGTAACCAGCTTTAGCAGCGCAGCCAACCTGCTCAACATTACATCAGGGTATGACGGCAAAATCTACTTTTTTGCAACAAAAAAGCTTCAAAACCCGCCAGAAAAAGACAGAAAGCTAAAAGCAAAAACATTCACATCCCAAAAAACACCTTCATTTGGATACCCGCAACAATTAAATTACCTTTTGCAAAACACTTTAATCTATTCAGACATAGACATTAACGGAAGCGAAACATTAAATTCTGGCTCAAGAACTCTTCTAATCAAAAGGCTTCGGGACAAAAACAAAAAAACAGTTCTTGTAACAACCAAAATATCAGGATACGACGAGAAAGGTGTGATGCAGCATGGCTAACAAAAAAGCCCAGTTTTATCTCTTTGTAGCTTTGATACTTGCACTTTCAGCATACAGCCTGCTATCTCCTGGAATAGTCTCAAAACAAAGAGATTTTGACTTTGAAGAAATCTACAACAACTATATCCATGAAGGAGAAATCGTGATAAACCAGGCACTATACAAAAACATTGATATAGTTGAAACATTTGACAACTACACAGTAAATTTTATAGAATATGCAAAAACAAAAAACACTGATTTTTACGTTGCATACATAATAAAAGAAGACAATGCTGTTAGCGTAGTTAACTATTTAAAATCAAAAATTAATATATCATCACATAATACAACATTGGACGTGCAAAAAAGCACAACACTAAACACAACAAACAACATCATGATAAACTATGAAGGACAAGACTATAACTACACATTTTCAGATGAATATGTACAATTCAAGGCACTTGTTGTAAACAACTAAAAAAATGAGAAACAGCAAAAAAGCAATGGCTCCATACGTCAGCTGGGTGCTTTTATTAAGCTTTGCAGCAGCACTTTCAGCATTCATGTTCGCATGGATGACAACCCAGGTAGAGATAAGCACATCAACAATTGAAGAAAGAACTGACACTGCAACATGTGATGATATTTCAGTTAGCGTCGATGAAGCGTGCCAGAATACGCAAACTTTAAATATCAATGTTACAAATGTTAGATTACTGACAGTCAATGGGCTAAAATTCCGGTTTTTCGACCTTTACGACAACACAGAATTAAGGTCAATCAACATAACAATTAGACCGGGAGACACACAAACAATTGAAGTTATAAAACAAGGAACCCTAAAACAAGCGGAAATAATACCGTTTACAAAACAGGACGATAAGATAATAACATGCACAGTAAGCATGACAACACTTGAAAACATACAGATTTGTTAAAAAGAGGTGCAAAAGTTAATGTTTAGATACAAAAAGGCTGTTTCTCCACTCATAGCAACAGTACTGCTAATAGCATTTGCTGTAGCACTTGGCGCAGTAGTGATGAACTGGGGAAAAGACTATGTAGAAACCACAGCAAAGGATGCGGGTGACAAATCAAATCTTGAACTGTCATGTCAGCGGGACATTGACCTTGGGGTAAAAGAGATAGGAAACACCCCAAAGATTTGCTATGGTTCAAACTATCTTGAAGTCATGCTTGAAAACAATGGAAGAACAAAAATTGAAGGCATGAGGTTTATAATGTTTGATTCAAGCGACAGCATCAACATAACAGACAACAGCACTCTAACAATTTCAGGTGGAGGCGTGACAAACAAGTTAAATATTACTCATGACATTTCATCAACCCTTGTCCAAGTCGAGTTTATTCCAATGATAAAGCCTAAAGGCTCAACAACCCCGCAGCTTTGCTCAAAAAACAGCTTAGTCGTAACTGATCTTACAAGCTGTAGTTAGTAGAGGGATTAGAGTGATTAAAAATGCACGAAAAAAAGACTGGCATAAGAATGAGAATCTTTATGGTTTCTATCCTTATCTTTTTAACTGTCATGCTCTCTCTTTATCTATATAACATAATCAGAGTAAATGAAAAATTCATCAGAGACGAAACAAAAACTTCTACAGAATGCTTGTACCTTGGTTTTGACGCAGTATTTGAAAAGTTTATTGGAAGCGGAGCGGTAATTAGCATAAAAAATTTTGCTTCAAACGACGACTCGTTTGAGACAGTGTCAGTTATGTATGGTGATGAAAAAATCACAAAGGATGTGAAAATTCTGCCAGCACAGCAAAAATCGATATTGTTTGAGGATTTGGCCACGCAAAAAACAGTTGCGGTCTTTCCTAATGACTGTGAGAAGTTTGCAAAGACAATTAGATTGAGTTTGGGTTAATATGATATTTAAAAAAAAAGCGCAAATTTGGATTTCAGCTGTTTTGTACATTTTGATAATAACTTCATCTATTGTTTTGATTCTAAAAGTAGGGATTCCGTTGCTTGAAAAAATGAAGGATCGCTCAAGCTTTTCAAACGCTAAAGAGACAATGCTGCAAATAGACAGGACTATTCAGGAAGTTGCAAACGAGGGCGAAGGCTCGCAAAGAATCCTTCCAGTAGACATCAAAGATGGCAAAATAAAGATAGATAACAATGAGATTGCATGGGAGCTAAAGACCAAGTCTCAAGTCCTTGACGAGCGCTCAAGCATTAATTTTGGAAACCTTATCGTAAGCTCAAACGCTAATGTAAAAACATATGAATTTTCAGATCATTTTGTTATGCAAACAGAAATCGAAGGAGACATTTTTAATGTGAGCATGGAAAAAATAGGGAGTGAAAACAATTTTTCAAGCATCAACACATCAAACATTATTCGTGATGTTTATTATAATGGAGAACGGCTTGGAGGAAGCTTTAACTTCCTTGTAAACGGCGACGTTAGTAGCGGTACTGGAAATGGCTACACAAAGATGATTCCAGCAGGAAACAACACTAATCTTGGAAAAGCAAAAGTCATAGCGCATATCAACAGTTCTTCATACACTTATGACTTGGAATTTACACTTGAAAGCTTTGCAGACTTTTTGTCAGTAGAACTAAAAAACGTGAACTAGATAAAAATGGCAGAAAAAAAAGACATGGTATTCCAACTCGACACAAGGCCAAGAAGAATAGACATACCAGATTTTGAGAAAAGAGAAGAGATAAACATAAGATATCCTCTTTTGCCGCCATACGCGTTTGCCCACATATTTTGGGACGACTCAACAGAAGAACTGGTTTATCATTTAGAGGAGCCTGTGCTTGACTCAACAGAGAAAGAAGTTTTGCGTCTTGTTATGCTTGGCCTTGAAGAAATGATTAACATTAGCTTTACAAGAGCTGCGAAGAAAAATGCTTTGCTTGATTACCTTGAAAAAAATGTTCAGTCTATCCTGCTTGAGCTTGGAACAAAAGTGTCTGAGGAAAGCTACAAAAAAATCATGTATTACATTTACAGGGACTCGATTGGCCTTAACAGGATAGAGCCTTTAATGCATGACTATTTCATTGAAGATATTGAATGCAATGGAAAAGAATATCCACTATACATTGTTCATAGAAAATTTGAGAACATCAGAACTAATATTATCTATACAGAAAATCAGGAGCTCACGGATTTTGTTGAAAAACTTGCGCAAAAAAGCAACAAATACATCTCTTATGCAAAACCGCTTTTGGATGCTACTCTTCCTGACGGCTCAAGGGTAAATGCGACGTACACTGAAGACATTACAACAAGAGGTCCGACTTTTACAATCAGAAAGTTCACAAAGGAACCGTGGACTCCTGCCCAGCTTATCAACTTCAACACTGCATCTCCAGAAGCTTTTGCTTATTTGTGGCTTGCAATTGAGAACAAGTTAAACATTATGGTAATTGGGGAGACTGCGAGTGGAAAAACCACTTTTTTAAACAGTATCCTTCATTTTATTCCTCCAGAGGCAAGGGTTTGTTCTATTGAGGATACAAGAGAGTTAAATCTGGCGCATGCCAATTGGCTTCCATCAGTAACAAGGGTTGGTATGGGGATTCCTAATCAGGAAGGCTCAACATACGGTGAAATAAGCTTGTTTGACTTGCTTCGAGAATCGTTTAGACAAAACCCTGATTATGTGATTGTTGGAGAGATTAGAGGAAAAGAAGCCTATGTATTGTTTCAGGGGATGGCATCTGGACACCCCTCTTTTGGTACGTTTCACGCTGGAAGCGTCGAGACACTTGTTAGGCGTCTTCAGACCCCTCCAATTAATCTGCCAGCGTCGCTTGTTGAATCTTTAAATATTGTGTGTATCGTTTCCCACGTGAAAACAAGAGACAAAAACATTAGGCGGCTAAAAGAAGTCGCAGAAATTGTAAGTATTGAAGACTCAGGAAAAATTCAGTACAACAAGCTTTTTGAGTGGGATGCACAAAACGACAAAGTAGTAGAGACCGGTGTCTCTTACATTCTTGAGAAAATAAGCAAAAACAGCGGGCAGACAATCCCTCAGTTAAAGGATGAAATACAAAGAAGAGCTAAACTCTTAAAGTCACTGGAAGAAAAGAAAATTTTTGATTATAGAAAAATTAACATGATTATAAACAAATATTATCAAAACCCTGTTGATATCTTAAAAGAACATGGTATAATGTGATGAGTTCAAAAAAAATAAGGGAACAAATAGAAAAAATCAGGAGTTTGAGTACGCTTTACTCCAAACTTAACAGTTCACTTGGAACACCAAACGATAAGGAAACCCAGCTTAAGATGGACGTGGCAAAAAAAGAGATGCTTAAATGCACTTACAAAGTGGGCAAGCTGCTAAAAGAATTAGAACAAAAGATTTGATGTAAATGCTTGGGGAAATCAACGAATACTTAAATGAAATAGAGATAATTCTAAAAGAGATTGAAAGCTATGAATCTTTTAAGAAAAGGCTTTTAAAAGACTTGAAGATTTTGTACCAGCAGTATGAGGCAGGCAGATATGACTACGCCAGATACAAAAAGATAAGAGAAAAGATTCTTAGAGGCAAAACAAAAAAAGAGGCGATTGAATACTTTAATTCTATAATATTGTCTTTGACCAAGAAAATAGAGTATCTAAACGCCCAACTCTTCACCGCCATATACAAAGAGGAGCCTGAGAAAAGAAAGGTAGAGGCGCAAAAAAAGACTGTTAGAATAACTCTGCCAAAACATGCAGATAAAGAAAAGCCTTCAATACCCGGTATGCCTATTGATTTAAAAGAAACTTT
>JAAOYE010000031.1 GCA_018221175.1 Candidatus Woesearchaeota archaeon | reverse complement strand
GGTGCTTCTACCTATTTACACCTCTTTTTAACATCCTTAATGATAGGAAAAGCTGCTGATTTTTTATAGCTGATTTTTAAGGATTAAATAAGGTAAATATTTAAGTTATATTTAAAGTTATCCTTGAATTTTTCATTTTTTTTGTCGTCGCCAACTTGGGACAAAAAGTTTAAACTCATAAACTATAAAAACAACCTATTACTATTAATTCTCGGGATGGGTGAAAAACTAATTATCAACAAATATTTTGACAAAGACACTATGAGCGTGCACCTCAAAGAAGGCACGCGCCCGCTTGCAAAAAGAGGAAAGCCTGGAAGCTATTCTTTGCAAAAAATTTCAAGCAGCACCCTTACAAACAATTTACTAGAAAGCATTTCAAAAGAGATAAACGAATTTGCACAAAACAAGCAGGATTCATTTATAGAAATCCAAAACGAGAAATCAACAATAGCACAAATAGGAAAAACAAGGATAGTCATTACCTCGCCGCCAGTCTCAGACACCTGGGAGATAACCGCGGTAAGACCCATAAAAAAACTAAGCCTGACAGACTACGAGCTTGAAAACAAATTAAAAGAAAGAGTGCTTAAAAAAGCAGAAGGAATACTTGTCGCAGGCGCTCCAGGCGAGGGAAAAACAACTTTTGTGCAAGCGCTCGCAGAAGAATACCTTAAACAAAACAAGATAATAAAGACAATTGAGGCGCCAAGAGACCTTGACGTGCCAAAAAGCATAACAAGATACGCCCTTACCCACGTCAAACCTGAAGAGCTAAAAAACATATTATTACTATCACGCCCAGACTACACCGTGTTTGATGAAATGAGAAACACAGACGACTTCAAACTTTATTCTGATTTAAGGCTTTCCGGGGTTGGCATGCTTGGAGTAGTTCACGCAAACCTGCCAATTGACGCGATTTCCAGATTTATAGGAAGACTGGACCTTGGCGTGATACCCCATGTTATAGATACTGTCATCTTTATTAAAGCTGGAAAGATAAAAAAAGTCTTTGAGCTTGCAATGGAGGTAAAAGTGCCTTATGGGATGAAAACAAGCGACCTGGCAAGGCCAATAATCAGTGTCAGAGACTTTGAAACCAAAACTTCAGAGTTTGAAATATACACTTACGGCGACCAGACAATGGTTGTAGAAGTAAAAGTAGAAGAAGAAAGCATTGGCGGAATCAGAAAAATAGTTGAAGAAAAAATAGTTGAAATAGTTAGCAGGTACAGCGAAGATGCCAAAGCAGAACTAATTGATTTTAGCACTGCAAAAATTATTATTCCAAGAAAAGATGTTTCAAGAGTTGTTGGCAAAGACAAAGAAACACTAAAAAAGATAGGTCAAGAACTGGGGCTAAACCTAAAAATCGAAGCAGCCAGCTTAGAAGAAGAGAAAAAAGAAAAAACTCCTGTTGACTTCAAAGTCGGGTTTTCTGAGAAATTCATCCAGTTAGATGTCGGCACTAAAAAAACAGGAGAGCAAATCGAGGTTTACAGCGAAGATGAATATCTTTTGGCAGCAAAAGTTGGTAAAAACGGCGTTGTAAAAGTCAGAGCAGACAGTGACATAGGTAAAGAAATCAAACAAGGAATAAAAAAAGGCAAAATCAATATTTGTTTCTAAAAAGATTAATACAGATTATTTTTATCCGGCTCTTTTCTTGATAGCGATATTTCAGTTGTCATTGTGATTCTATTATCATTCTTATTTCTGTATTAAATTTAGCCGCTCTATCAAGTGATGTCTTTGCTTTACTTTGTATCGCAAATTCTTCAGTTTCATAAGTTATAATCCCTCTCTTTCTTTTTTCAAAAAAGTATTCTTCTACAAGTTCATCTGCTTTTTGTTTGCCTAACAATTCCGTTGATTCTTCTTGAGCTTCAATGTATTGTTCAACTAATCTTTTCTGAAGTTTTCCCGTTAAATAAAAATAATGTATGAGTGCATCAAAAGTTAATGCATGAATTGAAAGATCCGCCCTTAATTTTATCCCTTCATTTTCAAGTAAAGCTCGAGCCATATAGAACATTGAATAATAACTTGCATTGATAACCCATAAAAATCCTTTTAATCCTTCATATCCAGTATATTGTTGATAGTCTTTATTTGTTGACATATCATAAATGCATCTTGCAGTTTTAAGAGAATCACTCGCATTGGTAAGAAAGAAATCCGCATACTTCTTTGGTTGTTTACTTTTGATTGTCCCTTCAGAGATAAAGTTCTTTACTCTGTTTCCGATTTCTTTTAACTTTTTTTCATCAAGTGTTTTCATTCTCTGCCCCCAGCCAATAATCTATAAAATATTTCAGCACCATATATGATAAGATGATTGTTTAATACTTCATTTATTACATTCATTTTCTCTCGTTTAGCAAGCATCTCATAAACACTTTCATAAGAAATAGTTGTTATGTGAAGTTCTTTGCCAATACTATAATTTCTTGATGTATTATATAAGAATTTTTCAGAAGGATCTGTTTTTTTAATGTCATCTACTATTAATAAAATATCAATATCATTGGGTTTATCAGAGTTTACTGCAGACCCAAAAATAAGCAATACAAATGATTGTTCTTTGAAATTCTTAACAAAATCTTTAATGAACATTGCTAGAACTTTGTTTTTTGGTTTACTTAGAAACTTATTACGCCTGATATATTCAATATAAGATAATACGTCATGATTCTCCTGATAATTTAAAGATAAAAGATTCTGCTTGTTTAGAGTTATCAGCTTTTTTTCTTTCAGTGGCTTGATAGCATATTGAACTAATGAGAACTGCATTTTGAGAAGTCTTTCTATGCTTCTCATCGTAAATAATTCAGTTATTTGTGATGTGAATAACTCCATGATTTTAATTTGGTTTTTCGTTAGCATTTTAATTGAACATACCTTTATGGTCACTTGAACATAAGAATATGGTCAATAGTATTTAAATTTTTTGCTTTTAAAGATAAGAGATCATATTTTAATAAAGAGTTTGCGCCCCCCGTCAAGTGTGTCAAGTCCAGTAATTTAATGAATTATTTCTTAATAAAATTAAATATTGCAGAAACTACTCTAAAAAAAACAGATGTTAACTTCAAAGTCAGGTTTTCTGAGAAATTCATCCAGTTAGATGTCGGCACTAAAAAAACAGGAGAGCAAATCGAGGTTTACAGCGATGATGAATATTTATTAGCTGCAAAAGTCGGCAAAAACGGCGTTGTAAAAGTCAGAGCAAACAGCGATATTGGACAAGATGTTCAAAAAGCCATAAAAAATAGCAGGATAAAAATTGTTCTTTCATAAAAAACTTTAAATAATACGCGTTGTTCTAAAATAGTTATGCTAGATATTCGACTTGTAAGAGAAAGCCCGGAGCTTATAAAAAAAGATTTGCAAAAAAGAGACAGGCCAGACCTTCTAAAAAAATTAGGCGAACTAAAGCAATTAGACAGCAAATGGAGAGAAGCGCTTCAAAAATCAGAACAGCTAAGAAAAGACAGAAACATCTACTCAAAAGAAATCTCAGAACTCAAAAAACAAAAAAAAGACGCGTCAAAAAAGCTAAAGCTTGCAAAAAACATCCCAAACAAGATAAAAGCAATAGAAGAACTAGCAGATTCTTACAAGAAAGATATGAACAAGATTTTATTTACGCTGCCAAACATCCTGCACAAGTCTGTGCCTGTCGGCTTTGATGACACCCAAAACAAAACAGTAAGAACAGTTGGGAAAAAGCCAAAGATAGGATTTAAGCCAAGAAGCCACGTGGATATAATCAAGGAATACGGCCTGGCGGATATGAAAAGAGCAGCAAAGATTTCAGGCGCGAGATGGTACTTTCTAACAGGAGACCTCGTTGTCCTTGACATGGCGCTGCAGCAGTACGCCCTTGATTTCATGATAAAAAAAGGATACATACCAGTCTACCCTCCGCTTGCAATCAAAAAAGAGCCGTACACAGGCGTCACCGACCTTGGAGACTTTGAAGACGTAATGTACAAGGTTGAGGATGAAGACCTGTACATGATAGCAACATCAGAGCACCCGATGATTGCAAGATATCAAAACGAAACACTCCCTGAAAAAAGCCTCCCATTAAAATTCGTAGGCGTTTCCCCCTGCTTTAGAAAAGAGGCAGGCAGCCATGGAAAAGACACAAAAGGAATATTTAGAGTGCACCAGTTCAACAAGGTAGAGCAAATAATAATCTCTGATGAAAATTCCTGGGACTACCACGAAGAACTTTTAAAAAACTCTGAGGAGCTGATAGAATCGCTTGGGCTTCATTTCAAAACCGTGAATGTATGCACAGGCGACATAGGAACAATAGCCGCAAAAAAGTATGATATCGACGTCTGGATGCCAGTGCAAAAGACTTACAGAGAAGTAACATCCTGCTCTAACTGCACTGATTACCAAACAAGACGCCTGGGTTTAAAGTACAAAACAAAACATGGCAATAAATACTGCCACACACTAAACAGTACAGCAATAGCAACGTCAAGAATAATCGTTGCAATCATAGAAAACTTCCAGGATAAAAAAGGAAACATCCACATCCCTAAAGTTCTGCATAAATACACTAACGGATTGAAAGTGATAAAAAAGAAGTGAAAAAATTATATTTTTAGTGTTCTTGCATTTACTGCAACAATTACTGTGCTAAGAGACATCAATGCTGCGCCAATCGCCGGAGATATTAAAATACCAACACCATACAACACGCCAGCTGCAAGCGGGATAGCTACAATATTATAACCTGTCGCCCAAAACAGGTTCTGTACCATCTTATTGTATGTTGCTTTTCCAAACAAAATTAGCGAGGTTACGTCCTTTGGGTTGCTGTTAACCAGGATTATGTCCGCGGTTTCTGCTGCAACATCTGTCCCAGAGCCAATGGCAATTCCAACATCTGCCTGTGCAAGTGCAGGTGCATCATTAATGCCGTCGCCAGTCATTGCAACAAATTCGCCTTTGCTTTGAAGCTCTTTTATTTTTTCGAGTTTCTCATGAGGCAGTACTTCAGCATAGAATCCGTCAAGCTTTAGTTCATCAGATACTTTTTTGGCAGTTTCTTTATTGTCCCCTGTCAGCATCCAGCATTTTATTCCCATGTTCTGCAATAACCTAACAGACTCATATGACTCTTTTCTTACCTTGTCAGATAAAGTAATGACTCCTGCAAGTTTACTGCCAATAAGAATATATACCAATGTTCCCAATTCATTTGCCTTTATGCTATCAGGGATGCTAACCTTATTTTTCTCCAAGTATTTTCTGCTTACCAGCAAAACTTTTTTGTTATCCGCTTTTCCGCTTACACCTTCCCCTTTAATAACTTTAAATTGCGAAACCAAAAAGGTTTTGGCTTTCATTTCTTTTGCTTTTTGTATAATGCCTTTTGCAATTGGGTGTTCTGAGTTTTTTTCCAATGAAGATGCCAATCCCATCAAATAACTTGCATTGTATTTTTTATCAGCTATCTGAATATTGCTAACGCCGAATTTCCCTTCTGTGAGTGTGCCTGTTTTGTCAAACACTACAGTTGTTATTTTTCTTGAATTCTCAAAAGACGTTCTGTTTCTAATAAGAAGCCCTTTTTTAGCTGAAAGAGACGTTGAAACAGCGTTTACCAATGGGATTGCCAGCCCTAGCGCGTGAGGGCATGCTATTACCATCACAGTTGCCATTCTTTCTATGGCAAAGGCAAGGTCAGGTCCATAGATTATCCAATAGGCAAAAGTTCCAATTCCTGTTGTTACTGCTATGACAGTGAGCCATTTTGCTGCTATATCAGCTAATCTTTGGGTTTTTGATTTTGACGCCTGCGCATCTTTTACAAGGTTGATTACTTTGCTCAAGTATGACTCTTCACCGGTGCTTTTCACTCTTACTTCAAGAATGCCGTCGCCATTCACCGAGCCGCCTATAACATTATCGCCGTCTTTCTTTTGAACAGGCTTTGATTCGCCTGTAAGCATGGACTCATCAATATAGCTGGCTCCTTTTACAACAATGCCGTCAGCTGGTATTTTTTCGCCGGCTTTTACCAAAACAATATCCCCTTTTTTTAGTTCAGAGATTTTGATTTCAACTGTGTCTTTTCCTTTTATAAGATGCGCTGTGTTTGGCATCAGTTGCGCAAGCTTTTCCAATGCTTTTGATGCTCCAAGCACTGATTTCATCTCAAGCCAATGCCCTAGAAGCATCACATCAATCAAGGTTGCAAGTTCCCAGAAAAAGAATTTTCCTTTCAGCCCAAAAACAACTGCGGTACTATAAATGTATGCAACAGATATTGCCAATGCGATAAGTGTCATCATCCCAGGCTGCTTTTTCTTTAATTCTCCAAATATGCCCTTTAAAAACGGCCAGCCCCCATAGAAAAAGATGAAACTTGATAATATCCACAAAACATACTTATCCCCTGGAAATGTTATGGAAAACCTTAATAATTTCTGTATCAAAGGAGAAAGGATTAAGATGGGGATTGTGACAATAGCAGAAATAACAAATCTTTTTTTGAAATCTTCCATCATCATCCTGTGATGGTCATGCTGGTTTTGATGCTGGTGCTCTCCATGCGAAGAGTGCTTGCCGGCTGCTTTGTCCATGACCTCTTCCAGCTTAACATTGCACATAGTGCAAACTCCCGGCTTGTCATAAATCATTTGGCATTTTGGGCATTTGTATTTTTTCATATTATTTCCATTTATCATTTTGTATTCTTTGAAATAAAGTGTAAACATATGGTCTTTTATCACCAGAAGGCATATTATACAAATAATTAAAATGTTCCTTCAATATAAAATTACTTCCCAAAAAATCTTGAATCATATTAACATCATATCTTTTGACATCCAATCCGCTGCATTTTGGCGCGCCTTCTAAAGAGAATGCAGCAATAATAACATAACCGCCAATTCTCACAACTTGCGATAATAGTGATAAATAAGCGTCACGTTCGCTTTTTCCTGTTAAAAAATGCAGTACTGCTCTATCATGCCATATCATTATATCTTTCAAATCATTCAGATGTTCCGGCGCTGTAAGATTGTCAACAATAAAAGTCACAGATGATGCTTTTTCTCCTAGTCGCGCCTTTAATTTATTAAGAGCTTCTTCACTAATATCTGCTGCAATGATTTTATTATATCCTCTTTTGATAAGATTATCAATCAGGGTTGATGCTCCTGTGCCAACATCAAGAACTTTATTATCTTTGTTGACATGGCATTTATCAATAAGTTCCAAAGACTTTTCAGGTGATTCTTCGTACCAGCCCAATTGTGTTGTTTCTTTTGAACTATAAACTTTATTCCAATGATTTTTCATTATTCTTCCATCCATTAATATCTTATTCCACACAGCATGCCATGTCGTCAAGGTTCTGGTCAAAGCTTTGCGCTGCTTTTTTGATTACTTCACTCATGGTAGGGAAGACATGCACTGTGTCTCTTATGTCATAGATTGTCATCTTATTTTTTATTGCGTAGGTTGCTGCTGTGATAATATCAGCTGCCATGTGCCCGACCATGTGCACCCCTAAAACGACTTTTGTTTCAGGGTCAATTACCATGCGAATGACTCCTCTTGTTTCTTTTATTGCCGCAGCTTTCTCGACATGATCCCAGCGCATTGTTTTGCATAAACAAACATTATATTTTTTCATGTATTCTTCTTCAGTTATCCCAACAACAGCAACCTCAGGCGAAGTAAACACTGCGCGCGGTATCTCTTCATAATTAATTGCTGCTTTGGCATTTTCAAACATATTTTTTGCTGCAATGCTTCCTTGTTTTGCAGCAACTGTTTCAAGCGGCATCAATCCGGTAATGTCACCAGCTGCATAAATGTGCGATTGATTAGTTTGTAAATAATCATTGACATCCACAAACCCTTTTTTGTTAAGTTCAACACCTGAATTTTCAATGTCTAAATTATCTGTGTGAGGTTTTAACCCTTGAGCCATAAGAACTTTTTCTGCACTGACAGAAACTTCACCTTCGCCTTCCTTATCAAAAACGATAATGATTCTCCCATCACTTTTCTTTGCTTCTTTGATAGACGTTCCTGTATGTATAGTTATTCCTTCATCTTCAAGGTGTTTTTGCAGTTCTTTAGCTATATCTGTATCAAGTTTTGTTAATACTCGTTTAGATCTTTGTATCACTGTTACTTTTATTCCGAAATGATGAAATATTTGGGAGAACTCCATAGCTTGGGCACCGCCTCCAAGGATAATAACTGATTCTGGCTTCTTATTTAATTCGAAGAATATTTTGTCATTAGTTAAATAATCGATGTCTTCAATACCTTTAATTGGTGGAATAAATGTAGACGCTCCAGTAGCAATTAAAATCTTTTCCCCGGTGAATTCTTCATCGCCAACAATAATTGTATGATTATCCTTAAATTTGCCTCGCCCTTCCTTAAAATCAATAAATTCTTGTTTTTCAATGACCTTTTTATAATTCTTTTCCTGAAATTCCTTAACCATCCCTCTTGTTTCTTTTAATGCTTCAACAAAGTCTGCACCCTCTTTTAGACTTAAAGCTTTAAAAGCGCTTCTTGGAGGATAATAAGCGGTTGCTCCCTGATGAAGCATGATTTTTGACGGGACACACCCTACATTAACGCAAGTCCCGCCAAGAGGCAAAATGCTCTTATCATTAATCATTAATGTTTTCTTTTTTAATCTATT
>JAAOYE010000030.1 GCA_018221175.1 Candidatus Woesearchaeota archaeon | reverse complement strand
TCTCTGACTCCAAACTCCTCTTTTGCAACAAGCCCTATTATCCCGCACATTTTATTTTTCCTTATCTTTTGCAACTATTTCTCCTGGAAGTGTTCCTGTGTTTGGCCATAGCTTTCTTCCGGGGTATATGGATGTGTTTATCCCAGTCTTTACACCATCTGCAATTACTGCTCCAAACTTGTGTCTTCCTGTATCTACAAGCTTTCCATTAATCATGGTTTTAACGTTTGATTTGTCATGTTTGAGGTTTGCAACAATAGTTCCTGCTCCAAGATTACAACTGTCTCCAATCACTGTGTCTCCAATATAAATTAAGTGAGGAACATTGGATCTATTGCCAATCACACCGTTTTTTATTTCTGTGTTAGCTCCGATATGGCAGTTGTCTCCAATAGAAGTTGAGCCTCTGATGTATGCGTTTGGTCCTATTTTACAGTTTTTTCCTATAACAACGTTTCCTTCTATATAGGTTCCAAACAAAATCTTTGAGCTTTTGCCAAGTGTAAGTTTTCCATTGACATGAACATTTTTTCCTACTTTTCCTTCAATCTTATTATTTAATTTAGATAGCAAGACTTCGTTTGCATCAAGTATGTGCCATGGATATCCTATTGGTAGCCAATAGTCTTTTACAACTCTAATTTTAACATTTTTTTCTTTAGCATATTTAGAAATCATGTCTGTAAATTCGTATTCTCCTCTAGAACTTTTTTCAATTTTGATATCAAAAATCTTCTTGTCCACAACAAATAATCCGGTATTTGCAACTCCTTTTTTTAGATTTTTTGGCTTTTCTTTTATCTCAACTAATTTTTTTCCTTTAGATATTAATATACCCCATTTTGAAGCGTCAACAACCTCTTTTCCAAGAACACAAGGATAATTTTTCACACATGATTTAATATCTTTTGAAGAATAAATATCATCACCATTTAAAACTATAAATTTGTCATCAACATGTTTTTTTCCGCTCATTACAGCATGGCCTGTTCCAAGCTGCTCTTTTTGCTCAACATAAGTAATTTTAATCCCGAGAAACTCATTTCCAAGAGCTTTTTTTATCATCTCTTTTTTGTACCCAACAATAATGATAACCTCGGTAATTATTCCTTTTAACTGCTCTAAGTTGTGCTCTAGAATTGTTTTTCCTGCAATTTTTATTAGAGGCTTTGGCTTAGTTAATGTCAAAGGATGCAACCTTGTTGATTTGCCTGCAGCAAGTATTAATGCCTTCATGCTCCTACCTCCTTTTTTATTGCTGTAGCAATATTTTTTGCTAGGTTTTTTATTAGGATTGCGTCTTTTCCTTCGACCATCACTCTGCATTTGTTTTCTGTTCCTGAATACCTTACTAGTATCCTGCCTTCACTTTTCAGGATGTTTCTTGCATTGTCAATTTCTGCTTTGACTTTCTTCATTTTCTCTATTGGCTTTTTTTTCTTAACATTTACACCTAAAAGTATTTGGGGATATTTTTCCATGATTTTCTTCAAGTCAGAGAGTTTCTTTTCTGTTTTTTTCATTACTTTAAGAATTTGAAGCGCTGATATCACTCCATCTCCAGTTGTTGAGTATCTTGAAAATATGATGTGTCCTGACTGTTCTCCTCCAATAAGACTGTCAATTTCTCTCATCTTTAAAGAAACATATTTGTCACCTACAGCAGTCCTCACTACTCTAACCCCAATTTGTTTCATTGCATCTTCAAATCCGAGGTTAGACATCACAGTCGAAACTACTTTTTTGTTTTTCATCATGTCTTTGTCTACTTTGTGTTTTGTCCATATAGCAATTATCTCGTCCCCATCGACAATCTCTCCTTTTTCATCAACAAGCAAAACCCTATCTGCGTCGCCGTCAAGTGCTATTCCAATGTCAGCGTTTTCTTTTTTAACCTGGCTTATAAGAATTTCTGGGTGTATGCACCCTGCGTTTTTGTTTATGTTCATGCCGTCTGGCTTGTTGTTTAAAACTATAACTTCCGCTCCTAGCTCTTGAAATATGAGAGGGGCGATTTTGTATGCCGCCCCATTAGCGCAGTCAAGGATTATCTTTATTCCTTTTAGGCTTTGGCTTTGTATTGATCCTTTTACAAATTCTATGTATCTCCCTTGTGCGTCGTCTATTCTTTTTGCCTTTCCAATTTGTTTTCCGGTAACTTTGGAAGTGTCCAGATGTTTTGATAAGGCTAGTCTTTCTATCTCTTTTTCTTTTTCTTCGAGTAGTTTAAACCCATTATTATCAAAGAATTTGATTCCGTTGTCTTCTGCTGGGTTGTGGCTTGCTGATATTACTATTCCTGCGTCTGCTGCAAATGATCGTACAAGATGTGCTATTGCAGGCGTTGGCATTGGACCGGCTAGTAATACATCTACACCCATGCTTGTTAGTCCTGCAGTTATTGCGTATTCTATCATGTAGCCAGATATCCTTGTGTCTTTTCCAATGACTATAATTGGTTTTTTCTTGCCATTAGAAAATACTTTGCCTGCTGCCATGCCAAGTTTTAGGGCTATTTCTGCGGTCATTGGGTATGTGTTTGCTTTACCACGCACACCGTCAGTTCCAAATAGTTTTTTCATGGTGTATTTTGGTGTTGTTTTGTTTAAAAGCTTGACTAAAAAAAATTTTGTAATAATAAAGGAGATTCTATGTTATTTTATTATTTTTATAGTTTTAAAGACTTATTTTTAGTTTATAATTATTAATATTTAATTTTATTCATTTTTATTTATTAATACTTGATTATAAAAGTTTAATTATTCAATTAATTATAGAAATATTTATTAATATTATAAAAATTCTTATAATATTATGGAAAAATCATATTTAGTTAAGGATGACAATGGAAATCTAAAGTATTTGCCTGCTATGATACTTGAAAACGCGGAGTCTCTATCAAACATCAGCCACCCAACAAGACTAAAAATCCTCGAGCTGCTATTAAAAAAACCAATGTACCCTGCAGAGCTAGCAAAGCACATGAAGCTTCATGAACAAAAAATATATTATCACATAAAGCAGCTTGTCAAAGCTGACGTGCTTGAAATCGTTGAGAAAAAAGAAATAAGAGGGACAACTGCCAAAAAGTTTTCTCCAAAGTCAACTGGTTTTGCAATTAGCCTTTCAAAAGACTGGGCAAACATCAAAAACCTTCTTGAAAAAAAAGATGAAGCACTCTCAAAATTCTTGGATGGTTTTGTAAAAAACAATGTCTTTGACTCTTATTTTGTTGTGGGCTCACCTGACCCTCACGGACCCCACAAGGCGCGAGCAAGAGACGGGCACCACGCAATAGACCTTTCTCTTTTTTTTGGAGGACACTGCGACGTGCCAAAAGATTTTAGCGTCAAGCTTGACACAGACATAAACCTAGATGTTGAAAAAAACCTTATAGTTGTTGGTGGGCCTGTGACAAATTTGATTTGCGGCGAGGTTAATGAAGCTCTTCCTGCAAAATTTTCAGATAAAAAGCCATGGGGAATAATCACTCAAAAAGACACATACACTGATGATACTGTGGGGATGATTGCAAGAGTTCCAAACCCAAAGAACCCTGACTACAACATAATAATAATCGCTGGCATCAGGTTTGTTGGAACAAAGGCAGCTGTGCTTGCACTCACCCGCCATACAAAACAAGTCCTTTCTCGTTTCACAGGCCAAAAGCAGTTCTACGCTGTTGTCCAAGGGTTTGACCTTGACGGTGATGGAAAGATAGACTCAGTCGAAGTGTTGGAGTAAATCCTAAACTTCAACTTCTTTATCAGACCACACGACCTTAACATTATGGCCTTGTTCTTGTGCTTCTGTTTTGCATGTGTCAAAAATCTCTGCGTCAAGATTTTCCCTGATTTTTTCCTCAGAGTATCCTCTTTGTTTTAGCCTTTTTTCAAGCTCTTTTAAGCCACACTTTGTAACGATACATAAATCCACATATTCTTTTGGAAGATAGTGGGACAGATGGGAATCAATAACAATATTTTTTGAATTTTTGATTTTTTCTATCAATAAATTATTCAATTTTTCAGTATTGATAATTTTAGAATCTCTTTTTTCGTCATAACCAGACTCAAGCTTATTTTTTTCTATTACTACATTTACATCAACATACTCAAAATTCTTTTTTTCTGCTATTTTTTTAGCAATAGTTGTCTTTCCTGTTGCGGGAGTGCCGGTTACAATAATTACATGAAATTTATTAGATTTCAGTACTGATAATGTTTTGACATTATCATGTACAGAAAATTTTTGTGAATTTTCTTGTATCATTTTACTTTAAGAAATAGAATTTTATTAATAAACATTCACTTCTTTTTAGCTATGTTTTTCTTTGCTGTTTTTGTTTTTTCCCCTTCAGGTTTAGAAACTAGGGCTTTTTTCTCAACCGTTTTTTGTGCTGGCCTGTAAAGCTCGATAACTTTAAGAACACCCCATCTTGTTTTCATCTTCAAAAGCTTCTTTGAAAGCTTCTCATCGCCTAGCACTTCAATGGCGAAGTCTGCAACCCTGTTTGTTCTTCTATACACAAGCTTTTTGAATTCGTGTCGATGAAGCCTCTTGATAAACCTGTAAAGCTCCTTTTCATCCTTTATTATCACATCATTTATTTTGAAAATATCATTGACGTTTTCAGGCCTGTCAAGGATTTTGGATTTCCTGTTCCTTGAAAACTTTGCAAAGAAGTGTGCTTTCATTGCCTGCTGGATGCCAAATATCAAAACAGAAATTATTACTATTGTTAATGAAAGCCCTAATATCCCTCCTTTAATATCTCTAAAACCAGCAGAAAACAAAATTACTTTTCGAAGCGTATTAGACCCCATCACAAAAGGGCTAACCCTTGCAAGATTTTGAACGTATACTGGCATATTTTCTATTGGTAAGATAATATCTGATGTTAAAAGTATAAGTGCTCCAACACTTATCGCACCTATCATCGCAGTCTGCTCAGTATTAAACATGTAACCTATTGCCATGCCAATTAAGACAAACACTGAAGATATCAGAAAAATCAAAAGCGTGATGCTAAAGAAATTTTGCAAAAACGGTGTCTTGAAAATGATTCCTGCAATAACTAAAACCACAAGGATCTGAACAATCATTAAGGCAATACTAGTCACAAAAGTTGCAAGTATAAACACAAAGTCACTAGTTGGCGTTGTGAAATTTCTAAAGTATGCCTTTGAGTTTTTCTCCATGATGATAAGTGTTGAAGAAAGCAATATGCTAATAAACATTATCAAAAGCACTATTAGGCTTGGAAAAAGGTAGTCAAGCTGCGACTTTTCTGCAACAACAGTCTCTATGCTTGTAGTGATTGGAGACACAATGTTTTGTGCGCTGATAACCTCTATTTGACTAATATCTGCAAGTATTCCTGTCATCGCTGTGTCTATGTCTTCTAAGTTGTCCTGCAGCTCATCCATATCCATATCAAGACCGTTTTTGAGTTCAGCAATGACTTCATTTTTCTTTTCCTCAGCGTCTTCTACTGCAGCAAGCATTGTAGAAACAGAAGCTGTGAGCTTATTTGAAGAGTTAATAAATTTGTCTTTTGCAGCAATTGAGTCATTCCATGCCTGCCACAAATCTCCGTCGGTATCCTGCAACTCATCAAGTTCATCTTCCCATTTATTTACCAAGGTTTGATTTGAAAACGAACCTTCATCAATGACTGTTTGTGTTAGATTAACAATATCCATGCCTTCATTATAAAGATCTGTTATCCTGTTTCTAAGCAGTTTTCCTTCCTTTTCCAAATCTCCAGACACATCTGAAACAGAACTTACTTCAACTGCATTGTCTTCTAGCTTTTTTTGCATACTTTTTGATGTTGAAATCACGTCATCGGCTAAATCCTTTGCTTTTGTTACATCATCCCCTTGTTTTTT
>JAAOYE010000029.1 GCA_018221175.1 Candidatus Woesearchaeota archaeon | reverse complement strand
TTCATAATAACAAAACCTTTTTTCTCAAGACTTTCTAAAACATCATAGCTCCTTGACCTTGGCACATTAGCTATATCAGAAAGCTCACCAGCAGTACTCACACCCCTAGAAAGCAACGCAGTCCAAATCTTACTTTCGTATGTGTTAAGACCGAATTCTTTAATTTTTTCTAAAAAGTTTTTTTCTACTATCATTAATAAACCACCTTTTGTTATTACTCGTGAAAAGTATCACTAATATATAAAGGTTTCTGTTGTGTATCTATTGTGTAGTGATAAATTTATTTGTGTGTTCTCTCCCCTTTATTTCAAATGGAAATTAATATTGATTGCGTTAGTGTTATTTTTTGATGTTTTTAATAATAAATAAACTAAAAAACATATAAAAACACGTTTTCTTTATATGTTTCACAAACAATGTTTTTTAAAAATAGTGTTATATAATATATAATATATAATATATAATATATAATTATTTTATATATAGAAGATAAATGATATATCGAAGACAAAAATTTTCTTAAAAAATACACAAAAAATAGAAAAATTCGTGAAAATGAGCACAAACAACCAAAATTTTATGTAAAGAACACACCACACACACCACACAAAAGTTCCACAGGAAATAGAGGGGTATAGTATTTGTTTTATATTCTATAAAACAGCAAAGTTTAAAACATACCTTTGTTTCCTGTGGAAAATAAAATGGGTGGGCAAAAAAACATATCTTCATTTTTTGAAACTTACATAGACAAAGATTCACTTTTCAAAGATAAAAAAACATTACAATCTTCACACAACCCCCAACCAATTCTTCATAGAGACAATCAAATAAAAGAGATTGCACATATTTTAGCACCAACACTTAGAAACGAAAAGCCATCAAATTTATTTATATATGGAAAAACAGGGACAGGAAAAACCCTTTGTGTAAAATATGTCAGCAACCAGATGAAAAAAGTGGCTGAAGAAAGAAATATATCACTAAAAATATTATATATTAATTGTAAACTAAAAAGGGTTGCAGATACAGAATATAGACTTATTGCACAACTTGCAAGAGAGTTTGGAAAAGAGATACCCCCAACAGGTCTTCCAACAGACGAAGTATACAATATTTTTTTAAAATCACTTGATAAAACAGAGAACAACATAGTATTGATTTTAGATGAAATAGACCAGCTTGTAGCAAAAGCAGGTGATGGAATATTATATAATATTACAAGAATAAACTCAGAGCTTACAACATCACAAATATCAATAGTGGGAATTTCAAATGATTTAATTTTTACAAATAATATAGATCCAAGAGTTAAAAGTTCTCTTTCTGAAGAGGAAATTGTTTTCCCCCCATACAACGCACTTCAACTTCAGACAATATTAAAAGAAAGATCCAAAAAAGCATTTAAACAAAATGTGATTACACAAGGAGTTATTGAAAAATGTGCGGCATTCGCTGCAAGAGAACATGGAGATGCAAGGCGTGCACTCGAACTGTTTCGAGTAGCAGGGGAAATTGCAGAAAGAAAAAATTCAAAAAAAGTAATGATTGAAAACATAGATGAAGCAGAAGACAAAATAGAGCGTGACAGGTTCATTGACCTTATATCAACACAACCAAAACAATTTCAAGCTACACTATATTCTATATTTCAAGTGCTTAAAAACCAGAAAAAATCTATTTTTACTGGTGAAGTTTACGAGCTTTACAAAAAAATTTGTAATATGAGCAGACTTAGGCCGCTTACACAACGAAGAGTTTCAGATATTATTGGGGAGATGGATATGCTTGGGATAATAAATGCCAAAGTCGTATCAAATGGTAGGTTTGGAAGAACAAGGGAAATTTCTCTTCCTCTTTCTCCGTCAATTAAGACAAAAATAAAAAGAATTTTAGAGGACGACTTAAGTATTGTCTAACTCATCATTTTTACAAACCTAGGGGATTATATGGAACAAGAGGTTTTAAATAAAGAAATAGTTGAATTTTTTTTAGAAAAGAATATTTTGATTGGTTCTGACGCGCAAAAAACAGTATTAAACTTAACAAAAGAACAAAAAACTCTGCTTTTTGAAAATATTAAAAAAAAAATTAGTGATGAAGAATTATTTGTTTTAGACAAACAAACAATATCAAGACTCATAAACAAAGCAGAAAAGGTTAAAGAAAACGCTCAAGAGAAAAATCACACTGGACCAAAGGTGAATGTTGTATTTTCATATGATGAAAAGTCTGTAAAAAGGGACATAACTCATTTTGTGGCTTACTTTCGCCAGAGATTTAAAGCATTTGAGCAGATGATGCAAGGAAGACAGGAAATAATTGGCAGAGTTTCAGTATCGCGTGCAAAAAACAAACGCGAAAAAGAGAATGTTTCGATAATAGGGATGGTTAGGGACAAAGCGCTTACTAGAAACAAACATTTAATGATAACTGTTGAAGATTTAACGGGGACAATCAAAATACTTGTAAATAAAAACAGGGATGACCTTTTTAAGATAGCAAATGACATTGTTTTTGATGAAGTTATAGGTATAGAAGGAAATGTGTCAAAAGACCTTATTTTTGCAAATAAGATAATAATGCCAGATATTCCATTAACAAAGGAACTAAAAAAATCACCATTAGAAGAATACGCTGCTTTTCTAGGAGATCCGCATTTTGGGTCAAACAAGTTTTTGAAAAAAGAATTTGATAGGCTTATAAACTGGTTAAATGGAAGAGGGGGGGACGAGCGCCAAAAGGCAATGGCATCAAAAATAAAGTACCTTTTCATTGTAGGTGATTTAGTCGATGGTGTTGGGATATATCCAGACCAGGAAGAGGATTTGGAATTCCCAGATATATATGAACAATACAGAGAATTCACAGAATTTTTAATACAAATTCCAAAAGACATCAAGATAATTGTGTCGCCTGGAAACCATGATGCTATGAGAATTTCTGAACCCCAGCCACCTCTTTCTGAAGAATTTTCAAAGGAGGTTCATGGATTGCCAAATGTTGTTTTTGTTTCAAATCCCTCTGTTGTAAATATTGGTTATTTTGAAGGTTTTGAAGGTTTTGA
>JAAOYE010000028.1 GCA_018221175.1 Candidatus Woesearchaeota archaeon | reverse complement strand
GGCTTTCTAAGCTCTTGAAGCCACATAAGGCCTACTCTCATCATGTTCTTGTTGAACTTTTCAGAAAGCTTGTATGTCTTTTTGTATAGGTCGTAATCGATTATGCCCATGGATTTTAAAGGTGTTAAGATTCTATCGTAAAACTGCCTTTTGTTGTATGAGATTTTCATCTTCTTTTTTATAGGAACAGGTCCGCTTTTGTCGTGGGTTTCTATCATTCTTCCTTCATGAAGCCCCATGGCAAATAGTGACATCTCGGTTTTGCCTATTTCACCTTCTTTTAGCTTCATTTCCTCTACTAGAAGTTTTGCAACAATCACCTGCTGCTCTGTAGCAAAAATGATTTCATAGATGTCTTCAGGCATGTTGAATTGGTCGAACAGGATAACCATATTAGACGATAGAAGTCGAATTTAATATATAAATGTTATTATTATGTATACTAATCTATTTGTTGTACAAAAACATACGAAAGTTATACTAAATATCATAATAACTATCTCAAAGTGGTGAAATATCAATAAGTTTAAAAAGAAATATATTTTCACATATTTATGAATTCATTATTTCCAAACGGAATTGATTTGTATGTACTTATGGGCAGCTATGCAAACCCTAACAGATTTATTGACGGAGAAAGCTGCAAAGCGTTAGTACCTTCTACAAGTGACTTGTCTAAAATTTCAGGATGGTTTCCGGTTAATTATTTTGGAAATCAAGAATGGGTAAATAATGTCTTTGTTAATGGCCCAAAAAGTAGGTTAGAATCAGAAATTGAGAAATGGGAACCACATTTACAGGAAAAAATAAAAGTTTTTGAAGAAAGCAGACCAGGAGGCCTTTCTGTCGCGCTTGAAGATGGAGTTCAAAATATTTTAAGTGTACCAAAACACCAGCGTTCAAGATATTTTCTAGTTTCAACAACAGATATTATAGGATTAAATGAAGATATGGCAAGACAAATTTATTTTGACATAAGAACATCAATTCGTCAAGACATTAATGAAATTGGAAAAATAAGAGAAATATATTATGTAGTAGGAGAAGCATCAGCAGAAGTAGAAACATATGGGAAAGCAGGCAATAAAAAGCTTGGACGAAAGGGGTTGATAATGGGACCTGAGCTTGCGATTAGATTTGGTTCTAATTTTTTATTTGATACACAAATTTTAGAGGATAAACCAAAAGAGGTGGATAAGCTTAAAGAATATTTTGGATTTAGAAAAATAGCTGAAAATTATAAAGAAACAATTCCATTTTATAAGACTAAATTTATTGAAGCAGACGGAAAAGATATTGTTACAAAGTCATCCAGAAATTGGATTAAAAGAAGAATACCGTTAGTTCCACGTTTTTTCCCCTATGATAATATTCCTTTAGAAGATGCTAATGCATTAATATCAAATTTATTAGGAATAGATTTAAAACTAGTTGTTTCTTTAGGTAGTGCTGATTTTGATAGTGATAAAGAATATAATAGAGCTTTGAAAAACGGAAATTAGTTTTTCTCAAAGAATTCTTTGATATTTATCTTGGGGGTCTTGGTTATCTTCATATCCCAGTCTTTTGGAAAGTATCTGTAATATCTGTCCCATGTGTATCTGTCATCAAGAAAAACAGTGGCGCCAACATCTGTTTCGCTTCTAATGCATCTTCCAGCAGCCTGAAGTCCTTTGTTAAACGCTGGCGCAATGTAGCCGTATTCCCATCCCTTCCCAAATCTCTTGTCATAATAATCAATAAGTGACTTTGTCTCAAGGTCTGGCTGGGAAAGTGGAAGTCCAACAACAACCACACACTTCAAATAATCGCCAGGAAGGTCAATCCCCTCCCCAAAAGAGCCGGAAATCACTCCTAAAAGCACTGCGCCAGTCTTACTGTATTTTTTAAAAGTCTTTAAAACATCGGCTTTTTCAAGCTTTGTAAGACCAGAAATCTCTTTTATAACAGTTTTTTCAGACATAATGTCAAAATGTTTAGATACAGCACTTAAAAGATAATAACTTGGAAAATAAATTGCCGAGTTTCCAGGAACATTGTTTGCCATATCAGCACAAAAACGAGCGATTTTTTTAAACTGCTCCTCGCTTCTTGCAGTAAACTTTGTAGACACACCAGGAACTATAAGGTTTAATTTGTTTTCTTTTGGAAAGGGACTCTCAAACTCGATTTCTTCAGCGTTTTTTATACCTAAAAGCTCTGAGTACATATGAGTCGGTGTGAGTGTCCCAGACATTATAATACTAGAATGAGTTGTGTTTATTGGCTCAGACGTTATTATAGACGGGTCAAGACACCTGTAGGAAAGCACCATTATATCTTCTTTTTTTGACTCTTTAATCGAAAATATCCTTGCAAAACCCTCATCATCTCCCCGCCATGCTTCTAAAAACGAAGAAACCACCCCAAGATAAGACTGCTTTTTTTCCTCTCTAATGTTTATTGCTGCAAGCTCAAGTGTCGCGATGAGCTCTTCATAATCTGCGATATCCCTTATTTTTTTTGCAAAATCATCCTTTTCTATCTTTTTTTCTTGGCCAGTTTTTAGGCCTTTTGAATAATCCAAAAAAATATCATGTATTTTTGTAAGAACACTAACAAGGTCATTTAGCTTGAACTTTTGGGCCTCTAAAACAGCTCTTTTAAGGCCGATGCTTGTAAGACGCTCTGTTGCAAGGTCTTTTACTCTTGATGGAACATTGTGTCCCTCATCAACTATTAAAATGACATCTTCAAGTTCAGTATCTGTCTTTGAAAAAAATACGTCTCTAATCTTTTGGCTGAAAATATAGAAGTAGTCTGCGACGATTACTCTTGCATTTTTTGACAGCGCAGATGATATTTCATAAGGGCAAAGTCTTTTTTCTATACATATCTCATATAATTTCTCAGCATGCATCGGCATGAGTGCCCTTATGTTTTTCATTGTGTCTTTTGCAAGAACAGAAAGCTTTGCCTTTGTTTTAGTGTTTGTAAAAAACTCGCATCTGTCACTTTCTTTGACAGTTTTACAGTACTCGGCAAACTCAGACGAAAACAATTTTTCAACACCCGGAACAGGACACATCCACTTTTTCCCAATCATATCAACAACGTCAAAATTCACGCCGTGCTCTTGTTTTATTGCTTTTAGCGTCTCTATTGCGATTTCATGCTGGGTGTGGCGGGATGTTAAAAAAAACACTGTTTTATCATTAGAAAGCGCATACGAAAGCGCCGGTCCAATGGCTGCCGCGGTTTTTCCAAGTCCTGTTGGGGCGTGCGCCACAATATTTTTACCTTGATTAACAACTTCTTCTATTTTAAGAATAAGCTTGTTTTGAGACTCCCTGACATTTTTATGGGCAAAAAGAAGTTCTTGCTTTTTCTCCTTTGAAATCATCAAAAAATAAAACTTGGGGTTGTTTATATAACTACTGTTTCTTTCCTTCTTCAATCTTGGTCTTAATTTTTTCAATAAATTTCTTTCCTGTTTTTGAAAGCTTTTTTGAGCTCTCACTGGCGCTGTCTATTAATCTTCCAAGAACATTATAGTCCTTTAGAGCCCATGGGATGTCTTCGATTCTTCCGCCGCCGCCGTTTCCGCCGCCTCTTTGATCCTCAAAAATCACAAGCTGTTCGATTCTTAACCTCATTGGCTCTGGCGTCTGTTCATCAGGATAACCGATAGGAAGGATGATTTGAGGCCTGAATTTTTCTCCCATGTTAAGCGTGCGATTTACAGATTCTTCACTAAAAGCACCTATCCAGCAGCTTGCAAGGCCAAGAGCGTGCGTTGCCAAAAGCATATTTTCTGCTACTGCGGCGCAATTCTGGATTGAATAAAGGCGTTCTCCTCTAACACCGTAATATCTTGCTGCTTTTTCAGGCTCTGATGCAACAACTATTATTACTGGTGCTGTTGCCACCCAGTTCTGCTGCTGGCAAGCGTCTGCAATAGCTTTTTTTAAGTCAGGGCGTCTTACATAGAAAAACTTCCAGTTTTGGATGTTTCCTGCGCTTGGAGCATGCGCTCCTGCTTCTAGAATTATGCCAAGCTTGTTTTTTTCTACTGGCACATCCATGAACTTTCGGACGCTTCGCCGCGTCATAATACATTCTATTGCATCCATACAGATATTTTTATATATTCTCCTATATAATTCTTTTGTTAACACAATGGAATACTCAAAACTTGTCGAAGTATATGAAAGAATTAGCTCGACAACTAAAAGGCTTGAAAAAACATTTCACATATCAGAACTTTTGAAAAAAACCCCTGTTGAGGACCTTGATGTGATAGTTTTGCTTTTGCAGGGAAAAATTTTTCCAGCATGGGCGGAAAAAAAACTTGGCATCTCTGCAAAACTAATACTTAAGGTAATCAGCAAGGCTACTGGAGCAAGTGTTTTTGATGTTGAAAACGAGTGGAAAAAAACAGGAGACCTTGGCATTGTAGCATTTAATTTGATTGGCAAAAAAAGCCAGCAGACACTTTTTTCTTCAAAGCTTAGCGTGAAAAAAGTCTTTGAAAACATAAAAAAACTCCCTGAACTAACAGGCACTGGCGCTGTTGACAAAAAAACTTCTTTGGTTGCCCAGCTTATGACATCTGCAAAACCAATTGAGGCAAAATATATTGTGAGAACAGTTTTAGAAGAGCTTCGGGTAGGAGTTGGCGAAGGAAGTCTTAGAGACGCGCTTGTCTGGGCGTATTTTGGAGAATCTCTTGGTGTTAGGTATGATAGGGAAGCAAATGATATAATGCTTGACGCTGAAAAGCGAAGGAAGTATAATGAAGTTGTGGATGTCTTGCAGCACGCATTTGATGTCACTAACGATTTTTCATCTGTTGCAAAAGCTGCCAAAAAAAGCGGGTTAAAGGGTCTTAAAGAAATAAAGCTTGCACCTGGAAAACCAATAAAAGTCATGCTTTGCCAAAAAGTAGAAGATGTAGAGGAAGGCTTTGAAAGAGTTGGAAAGCCAGCAAGAATCGAGTATAAGTATGATGGATTTAGGATGCAGATTCACAAAGTGAATGGAAAAATTGTGATTTATACTAGGCGTCTAGAAAATATTACTAATCAGTTTCCAGAAGTTGTTGATGTGATTGATAAGAATATCAGAGGCAAAGAGTTCATTATTGACGGAGAGGCAGTTGGTTATGAACCTAAGTCAGGCAGGTATCTCCCGTTTCAGAATGTTTCTCAAAGAATAAAGCGAAAATATGGCATTGATGAGATGGCAAAGCAGTTTCCTGTCGAGATAAATCTTTTTGACGTGCTCTATCATGATGGCAAAAGCCTTGTAAAAGAATCTCTTGATAAAAGAAGAGAGATTTTAGAAAAGATCACAAAGCAGTCCTCAAAAAAGCTTGTTATTGCAAAGGTTGACTATACAGATGATGTAAAAGAAGCAGAGAAGTTCTACAAAGAGGCATTGAAAGCAGGCAATGAAGGGATTATCATGAAGCGCCACGACTCTGTCTACAGGCCTGGTTCTAGGGTTGGCGGCTGGGTTAAGATTAAGCCTGTAATGGAAAGTTTGGATGTTGTGATTACAGGTGCTGAGTGGGGGCATGGAAAGCGCTCAGGATGGCTTACAAGCCTTACTGTGTCTATCATTGGAGATAATGGGGAGATGCTTGAGATTGGCAAGGTTGGCACTGGTATAAAGGAACTGGAAGAATCTGCTACAGGAGGCGGGATAACTTTTGAGAGCCTTACAAACATGCTAAAGCCGCTTATTATTAGTGAGAAGGGAAAAGAAGTCGCTGTTAAGCCAGAAATAGTAATAGAAGTAAACTATGAAGAAATTCAAAAGTCGCCAACATATGCGTCAGGGTTCGCGCTACGTTTTCCCAGGTTTATTTGTTTAAGAGATGACAAAGGAAAAGAGGACGCTAGCACTCTTAATATTGTAAAAGAGTTTTTCTCAAAGCAAAGAAAATGATTAGTCTTCAAGTCCTAAATGGTCTGTTTCTACTTTGACAAGTGCTTCAAAGATTTCTTTTGCACGCGGAGTTGTTGATTGGGTGAGCATTTGAGAATATGCATCTATTGCAATTCTTTCACGCCTGTGAGACTCTTCCAAGTTTTCATGGCCGTCAGTTGATGCTTCGATTGTTTTGTCAAATTCTGGCTTTGTTATCTTTAAGTGCTTTACAAAAACATCGGCGTGTTCTGATTCAACTTTGAAAAGCGCTTTGAAAAGGCTTTTATGAAATTCATCGCTTGATGTAGATGACGCTTTAAGGTAAAATGATGCGTTTCCAATTTCCAGGTCAAGTGCTTTTTTGAAAGCCTCGATTTCGCCATCAGTAAATTTAATGTTTTCTTTAAAATGGTCTATGTACTGTTTTTCATCTTTGGTGTATTCTTTTGGAGCGCCGCAAAACGGGCACTTACTCGGAGCCTCGTCCCCTAGGTAGGGGTCGCCGCATATTTGGCATCTAAATAATTGAAACATTGATTATCACCCTTAATTGGTTTATGTCTTGATATTGGGTTGTTGTTAATAAAGTTTTTGTTAAAGGCTGTCCTCTATATGTTTCATAAATGGAACACTGTTTCATAAATGGAAAGATATTTATATGGGTTAACAGAGAAAACTATTTATGGATGACAACTCAGTATTAGAGCAGCTGTTTGATCAAAAGATTCTAAAACTTCTCCAGGTGTTTTTTTCAGACGAGGAAAAAGAGTTTTATCTTCGAGAAATAGCACAAAAAGCAGGAGTTGCGCCAGCATCAACATTTAGGATAATTAACAAACTTGTAAAGCTAAACGTGCTTGAACTTGTTACTGTAAGTAAGTTTAAACTGTATAAGATAAAAAAGAACAAGGCTGCAGAAGAATTGAAAAAACTTCTTTCAAAAGATAAGAGGATATTGGATTTATTCGTCGAGAAAGTGCGGGAACTTCCAGAGGTAAGACAAATAATCTTGCATGGTAAGGAAGGAAAAGATAAGGCCAACGTGCTTCTTATTGGAGAAGGCATAGATTCTACTTTTGTTAAATCCCTAACATATAATATTAAAGAGCGCTACAAGTTTAGTATATCGTCGCTAACACTGGCAGAAGATCAGTATGAGCAGATGTCTTTGATGGGTCTTTATTCAGGCGAAAAGAAAACATTGTTTTTGAGGCGTTAAAACACCAAATAGAAAGCTTTAAATAGTAGAAGGTTCTAATTAAAAAAAGAAGACGTGGTTATTATTGGCGTGATAACCTGCGTTTATTCGGGGCTTATTGACGATAAATAACGTGTAACTTTCGCAACGACTTAATTTGGCGTTTGTCGTTTTGAAAACGTAATAATCCACCCGGAAATTGGCATATTACCGAATTCTAACGTAGAATGTAGCACTTTGAGATATTTAAATATTTATATTCTCAAGAATATATTCTACAAAAAAACCGATATGATAACCAATTAAAAAAACCGAAAGGGGGCTAAAAAAAATGGACTTCATCGTAGAAAAGGCACAAAAAACAGCTGAAGAAACAGGACTAGAAGGAGTAGAAGTAGGACAAGCAAACATCAAAGTTATTGGATGTGGAGGCGCAGGCAATAACATGGTAAACTGGCTCTATAAAAAAGGAGTCAAAGGCGCAGAGATTATCGCGTGCAACACAGACTTGCAGCACTTACAAATCACAGAGGCTGACAAGAAATTCTTGATTGGAAAAGAGGTAACTAGAGGACTTGGATGCGGCGGATTCCCAGAAAAAGGAGCAGAAGCAGCACAGGAAAGTCTCTCGGAAATCAAAGAATCCCTTAGAGGCGCAGACATGGTATTTGTATGCGGTGGAATGGGCGGTGGAACAGGAACTGGTTCTGCACCAATCATTGCAAGCGTGGCAAAAGACACTGGAGCAATAGTAATTGGCACTGTTACGATGCCTTTTAAGATTGAAAGGGCAAGAGTGGACAAAGCAGAATTTGGTTTGCAGCAACTACGACAAGTGTCAGACACAGTTATAGTTATTGACAACAACAGACTGGTGCAAATCGCAGGAGATCTGCCGATACAACAGGCATTTGCAGTGGCAAACGAATTGATTTCAACAATGATTAAAGGGATTGTAGAGACAATTGCAGTACCATCACTAGTAAACCTGGACTTTGCAGACGTTAAGGCAATCATGTCAAACGGAGGCGTGGCAGCTATTGGAGTTGGCGCATCTGACACAAACAGCAAAGTTGACGAAGCAGTGAAAGGAGCCCTGTCAAATCCTTTATTAGACATTAGCTATGAAGGAGCAACAGGAGCGTTGATACATGTGGCTGGAGGACCGGATTTGACACTTGAAGAAATTTCAAGAATTGGCGAACTTGTCACAGAAAGCCTTGACGACGACGCAAACGTCATCTGGGGCGCAAGAGTATCTGAGGACATGAAAGGAAGACTAACAGTCATGACAATAGTTACAGGTGTCAATTCTCCATGGATACTTGGAAAAGCAGAATATGCAAAACAGCAGGAAGAGCAAGCAGCTGTAATGAGCGACGAACTCGGAATTGAGATCGTGCGATGAAGATTAGAATTGCCTTCGCCCGCACTTTCTAAATCATCACCCCCGACGATTTGAAAACCCCTGGGGTGGAGGCATTCCTTTTACTCCCCAATTTTCTGGGGAGAATTTTCTCTTTATTCAATATATCTATCAGCTATAAATCCTTTATAAAAACTTAATAGCTCTTTTGGAATACTATGGATTTCTTTTAATTCCTCTTCAACATATTCTCTTTCAAGTTTCAATTCATAAATATTAAATTTATCAGCAACTTTTTTAATACTTAGACTGGATAATTTGTTAGATAATTCAAATTGAATTAAATATGAAAACGCTTCAGTACCCCAAAAAAATTTGTCAAAATAATCACCATATCGGTTCTGGTATGTACTTTTACGACATATAAAATTGGAAAAATTATCATATTCCTCTTTTGTAAATTCATACATCCCTAAAATCTTTTTTTTGTCAACACCTTCTTTTTTATTCAACATTTCATTAATCTTATCATACCTCTCCTTGATAATATGAATATTATCTGTAAACTCTGCTTTATCCTGTTCAGAAATAAAATCATCCCAGAATTTATGTGCAATTTCGTGAATACCTGTATTTATGAGATTATATCTGGTAGTGGATATATCAATGTCTTTTGGGAATGAATTTAAATAAAATATGACCAAATTTTTCATATTTTCAAACTTTCCTAATAAACTTTCATTCTCATCGATTTCTAATCTATAAATTAATTCTTCTAATTCTGGAATGTATTTTTTATTTAATAAATTAGATGTGATGATATCATCAAGTGTTAATCTTAATAGATCATGCCCGCTGATATTTTTATTTGGTGCAGGGTCAAAAAATTCGACAGTAGATGTTGGGGCATTATATGTGAGTGCATATACTGTTTTATTTAAGTCATCTTTACCAAAACTGGTCCCAACTGTTAATCCATATAAAAAAGTCCCTATTACAAAGGTTCTAATTATTTTTATCATTTTCGCGTTTACTCACCAAATCCACATATTTACTGCGAAGTAGTTAAAATAAATATATAAAAGTATTGCATTTTCCAACCCTTATGACATTATACATGATAGGACTTGGGCTTTACGATGAAAAAGACATTACTGTTCGGGGACTTGAGATTATAAAAAAATGCGATTATGTTTATCTAGAGAGTTATACATCTGTTCTGTCTGTGCCTGCGAGTAAGCTTGAAGAGTTCTATGGAAACAAAGTAATCATTGCAAATAGAGAACTTGTTGAAAAAAAGGCCGACGAAATACTGGACAGGGCCAAATCAAAAAATGTGGCATTGCTTGTTGTTGGCGACGTGTTTGGCGCTACAACACATACTGATCTTAAGCTAAGAGCAAAGAAAAAAGGAGTAAAAATAGAAGTTATCCACAATGCGTCAGCACTAACATCTGTTGGAGTTGTAGGACTTGAACTTTACAAATATGGAAAGACAACGTCTATTCCTTACCCAGAAAAAGGATTTAGGCCAAAAACACCTTATGATGTCATTGAGATGAACCAGAAAAATGGTTTGCATACACTTTGTCTTTTAGATATTAAAATGGACAAAAATCCAAGATTCATGACAATAAAAGAAGCAATTGAGTACCTTTTGGAGATTGAATCTGAAGAAAAACGAGGAGTTTTTAATGAGAAAACAAAAGTAGTGGGTGTTGCGAGACTTGGAGCACCAGACCAAAAAATTGTCTATGGCACTGCAAAAAAACTTCTAAATGTGGACTTTGGAAAACCGCTTCACTCTTTAATTATTCCTGCAAAGCTTCACTTCATGGAAGAAGAAGCACTAAACACATTTTAAATAGAAACTTATTTATACCATTATAGGTACGATAAAGTAGTACATAATTATATAGTGAAAAGAGTGAAGGGTTGGATAATGACAGAGAAGCAGGAAAAATATGATTTGATTGTAGGAATACCAAGCTATAATGAGGCTGATTCTATCGCGTTTGTTGTAAATCAGGTTGACAAGGGACTCAAAAAGCACTATCCTTATCTAAAATCTGCAATTGTAAATGTTGACAACAACTCTCCAGACGACACAAAATCAGTTTTTTTATCAACAAAAACAGAGACTGACAAGCACTATATAACAACGCCGCCAGGAACAAAGGGCAAGGGAAGAAACTTTCACAATCTTTTCAAATTAACAAAAGAGTTTGGTGCAAAAGGAGTAGTTGTTGTGGATGCTGACCTTCGCTCAATAACACCTGACTGGATGATGCACCTTGGTTCTCAGATTTTTAAAGGAGCAGACTTTGTCTCACCAATATACCTTAGGCACAAATACGACGGCACAATCACAAACAATTTGGTCTACCCTTTAGTATTTAGTCTTATAGGCAAAAATGTCCGCCAGCCAATTGGCGGAGATTTTGCTTTTTCAGGAAGACTAGCAGAGCACTGGCTTGTGCAGGACTGGAAAGAATCCACATTCAACTATGGGATAGACAATTTTATGACATTGCACGCGCTTCTAGGAGGCTTTAACGTGGCGCAATCAGGACTTGGAGTAAAAGACCATAAACCTTCAGCGCCAAAGCTTGGCCAGATGTTTATTGAAGTTGTAGACACACTGTTTGAAAACCTTCTAAAAAACATGGACTCATGGGAACAGGAAGAAATCACAGAAGAAACCCCAATTCATGGTCTTACAGGACTTACAGAGCCAAAACAGCTTTCGCTTGAAGACTTGGGAATTGACATTGAAGCAATAAAGACTAATACAACTAACTTGTTTAATGACTACAAGGCGACAATATCTTCAATTGTAAATGAAGAAACATTTGGTGAGCTTGAGGAAATGTTTGCAAAAGGAAAAATAAACCTGTCTAGCGAGCAGTGGGCAAAGACTGTTTATGACTTTATGGCAGCATTCTATAAATCTGACAAAAAACTAGAAATAGTTGAGACTCTAAAACCAATGTATTTTGCAAGGATGTATTCGTTTGTAAACGCCACACTTGACATGACATCTGGCGAGGCTGAAAAAGAGTTCTTAAAGCAGGCGCAGATATTTAGATCTCTAAAACCATACCTTCTAAAAAAGCTTGAAGAGAAAAAGAAGCTACTGGCTTGAGCAATAACATAAATCTTCTCTGTTTTCTACAGTAAGTCCTTTTAAAGAGCTTATATCATTTATGACTTGATTTATTCGTTTTGTTTTATTTTTATCTTTTGGTATAGTGTAAATTTTAAATTTTGTTATTTCACTTGGTTCTAAAAGTGATTTTAGTATGAAATGATGATTATTTAATTTATCAACAACTTCATTTAAATTGGATTCATCAACTTTTCCATGTGCATAATATATTGGATTAAATTTAGAAACATCAAAATTGTTTCTGGCAATAATAAGAAATAGGGGTCGCAGCAAGTGCTACCTGGAGTACCATTGTGCAACATAACTTCAACATTAATTTTATTATCTTCCATTCTTTCAGAAATAATTAAAGTATATTTAAAATTAATTGTATCTACACTTTAAATCATTAAATTTAAATATCATCACTAAATCTCAAGAAATCAGCCTACACGGATTCGAGTTTATAGCCCCGTAGAAAAATCAACAAAATTTGTTGTTTTGCGGAATGTAGCGGCCAATCATCTAGGATTTTGGGTCCTGGGACCTCGGTTCGAATCCGGGCGGGGCTATACATTTTCTCCAACCCTACTAATTTATAAAGGAACTCGGATTCTTATACTTATTAGGTAGTTCTCAAAAAACCCTTTTTTTGCGTATTACTAAAAAACAAGAGTATAGTGAATAACATGGAAAAATTTATAGAAACAGGAAATGGGACTTTAATCTCAATAGAACAACAAGGACAAAGAGGAATAGAAACTCCAACTCATATTCAGGACGAATCCATTCCTCACATCTTAGTAGAAGATAATATAAATAACATAGAGGATAAAATGGAAAAATTTAGAAAACTAGGAATAGAAAAGGAGATACTAAACTCGATAGAACAACAAGGATTTGATACTCCAACTGACATTCAATTAAAATCAATCCCGCACATCTTAATAGGCAGAGATGTCGTGGGCAAATCAGCAACTGGAAGCGGTAAAACACTTGCTTTTGGTGCAGGAATAATTCAAAATATTAAACCAGACAATCACATTCAATCACTGGTTTTAACACCAACTCGAGAACTTGCTGACCAAGTAAAATCACATCTTAAAAGCTTCTCAAGACACAAGAAACTAAAAATTACAGCAGTTTATGGCGGAGTTGCTATGGGCCCTCAAATACAAAAACTAAAATTAGCAGACATAGTCGTCGCGACACCAGGAAGACTCTTAGATCATTTGCAAAGAGGAACAATAAACCTTTCAAGAGTCAAAATCTTAGTATTGGACGAAGCAGACAGAATGCTAGACATGGGATTTATCGATGACGTAAAAAAAATTATCGGGCAAACACCAAAAAAAAGGCAGACACTATTGTTTTCAGCCACGATTTCTAGTGATATAAAAAAGATAGAGCAAAGATACCTGCATAATCCTATTAAAGTTAGCACAAATGAACACGTAGACCCATCAAAGCTAAGGCAATGTTACTATGATGTGAAAAACAATATAAAATTCTCTCTTTTGGTCCATTTATTGGAAAACGAGAGATCAAATTCAGTATTAATCTTTTGCAATACGAGAAGACAAGTCGATTTTATCTCAAAAAAACTATACAAAGAGAAGATACAAGCACTCCCTATCCATGGTGGATTTACCCAGAGTAAGAGAACAAAGACAATGGATGACTTCAAATCAAACGATAAGAAATCAATACTTGTATGCACCGACGTCGCTGCTAGAGGCCTTGACATCAAAGGAGTGAGCCATGTATACAACTATGACTTGCCAAGCGACTCAAAAGAGTATATACACAGAATAGGAAGAACAGCAAGAGCAGGAAAAGAAGGGCAAGTTATAAACATCTTAAGTCAAAGAGACCATGATAACTTCTCAAGCATCTTAAGAGCACATCACAAATTAAAAATACAAAAAATGGATTTGCCAGAGATGAGAATGATTAAAGATCAACATTCTCAAGAAAAAAGATTTTCTCCTAGAAGAAAATCGTTTGGACACAGAACAGATGGGAACAGAAATCGTTTTAGTAAGGGGTCAAGAAGGTCTTTTAGAAGCAGAAGATAAAAACTTTTTTTATTATCATAAATCTTTTATATTAACTGAATATTGTGGTTTAAAATGCTTCGAAATGCGTGGTGTTATGAGTGCAAAGACATTGTAGGCGTCGAAGAGGATAAGAGGGGCTTGGAATGCTGCTTTATCTGTGGAGAAAAAACTAGATATTAAAATGGGGTGCAAAAAAGAGCATAATAAGAGTAAGTGCAACTGTTCTTATGAGCCATGCTCAAGAAAAGGCATCTGCTGCGACTGCTTGAAATATCACCTTGAAATGCGGCAATTACCAGCTTGCGTTTTTTCTGACGACGCAGAAAAAACACATGACAGAAGCTTTGAAAACTTTGTAGAACTATTCAACCAGGGCAAAGTATAAATATACTAATTCTTAAGAAAATGTATTGAAGAGGTGTATGTGTACATGAAAAAGAGGTTGGCCTTAGTTCTAATAGTAATATTACTAATGTTTGTTGCAGTTGCCCAGGCAAAGGAATGCATAGAGAATCTAAGGCCTAAACTTCTTATAGAGCCAAACGAGGATTTAATAGAGTATGGAAACTATCAAAAACAATTAGTCACAAGACCAATGGAGTTTTTAGACTATGTAACAATAAACTCCAATTTAACCTCATTTTGGCTTAATAAAACAACAGGACTCATAGACTTCACGCCAAAAAGCTATGACGTTGGAGAACACAAATACATATTTATAGCAGTCAACAGCCTTGAATGCTACACCTCAAAACTAGTCACGTTCAAAGTATGGGACAGGCCAAGCATCATCCCAATTCAACCCTTAACACAACACTATATAGTTAGTGAAGGAGAAAACCCATTATTCAAAGTCAATATCAGCGATAAAGACAACGACATAAAAGAATATTCTTGGTATGTGAACAACCTAAGACAAGCAGGAAGTGCTAAGACAAAGTTTGTGCTTGCAACAGACTACACTAGCGCTGGAAACTATAACATCACCTTGTTTGTTAGAGACGCAATGAACTTAAACGACACACATACGTGGAAGGTAAGGGTGAACAAAAGAAACAGAAAACCCTATTTTAAGGCAGGAATTCCAAACATGGCAGTGAAAAGAGGGGGAGAGGCACTCACTGATTCTTTGGACTTGTACTTTGGCGACTCTGACAAGGAAGTTTTAAGATATCAAATTGACATCAGAGATGAAAACGGCAACAAACTCGATGTACAGGCGTCAATAAACGAAAACAATCAGCTTTCAATCATCGCACCCAAAGACTTTCAGGGAGTTATGCTAATAGAAATAATCGCGATGGACAGCTCAGGAGAGATTGTAAAAAGCAATGTTTTCAAGCTTTTTGTGTTTGGCGTTCAAGGCGAGTTTAGTTCGCAGACACTCCAATTCCACGTATGCGGCGATAAAGTGTGCGGTGGCAATGAGTCATGCTCAAACTGCGATGTTGACTGCGGTCCATGCCTTGCGGGGATGTACAGGTGTGAAAATGACTGGTCATGCACTGAGTGGAGCGAGTGCATCCTGCCGGGTTTTAACATACGCAAGTGCGTAGACCAAAACGAATGCGTAGACCAATCGAAAATGCCTACAACGGGCAAGCCATGCACAAAGATAAAATCCTGCTACGACGGCATAAAAAATCAGGCTGAAAGAGGAGTTGACTGCGGCGGTCCATGCAACCCTTGTCCTTCATGCGATGATTTTATACAAAATCAGGGAGAACAAGGCGTTGACTGCGGCGGTCCATGCAACAAGCCATGTCCTACATGCAATGATAACCTTCAAAATCAGTGGGAGTCAGATGTCGACTGCGGCGGTCCATGTAATGGGTGCGAGGATCTTTTAAAGTGCTTTTCATACCGTGACTGTAAAAGTCATGTGTGCAAAGAGGATATATGCCAGGTTCCTAATTGTTTTGACAATGTAAGAAATCAAAACGAGAACGGCGTTGACTGTGAAGGAGTATGTGGAGGGGTCTGCCCAACGTGCGATGATGGCATTTTAAATCAGGATGAGGAGAGAATAGACTGTGGAGGAAGCTGCGATCCGTGCCCAACATGTAATGATGAGATAAAAAACCAAAAAGAAATCTTTGTTGACTGCGGAGGTTCCTGCGACAAATGCACATGGGAAGATTTCAAATCATTCAACATGTTTATAGCATGGGCAACCCTTATTTTTGCTGTCTTGATTCTTATTTTTACCGGAGCAGTTATCGTTGTACTTATTAGCCAGATACTGCTTTTAAACGCAGAGATAGACAGCCTCTTGAAATTTGACAACATGTTTAGAAAGAAGAAAAAATATCTGAAAAATCAGTCTCAAATAATTGAAGATGGAGCAAGTAGGGTAAAACAGCTAATGGCCAAGCAGCATGAATTAAAGCTTCAAAAAGGAAGAGAAGAACTGATGAGTATACTTAATGATTTGCTTGAGTCATTCCAACTGTATATATCTAATGACAAAGATTTTATTATTAAGACTTTAAAGGCAAAGGGTGTGAAATATCCAGTAAACAGAATCATCCTTTATCTTGTTGACATGGGAAGAGAGACAAGAGACCAGTTCATGACAGAACTAGTGTTTTCAGAGCGGCTGGAGATGTTAAATAAAATTTATGAGCATCTTAAAAAGCACAGTTAGAACCAATAAATTAATAAATAAATCAAAATTCTTTTGAGAAGTTCAATAGACGCAGTGGTCAAATCGGCTTTTGCGTACTGGAGAAAAACAAATTCTTTAGTTTTTTTCCAAGAAATAGTTGGAGAAGTAGGTATAGAGGTAAATAAAATGGCAAGAATGAACTCAAGCAACCTTTTTAATAAAAAGCTTGAGCAAAAACACAGCGGGCTTAAAAGCCCATTTAGAGGTAAATAAAATGGCAAGAATGCATTCAAGAAAAAAGGGAAAGTCATCAAGCACTAAGCCGATAAAAAAATCAGTGCCATCATGGATAAGGTACAAGCCTGCAGAAATCGAGCTTTTAATAGCCAAGCTTTCAAGGCAGGGGAAAACACCGTCACAAATCGGAATTTATCTAAGAGATGTTTATGGGATACCTGATGTGACATTAATTACAAAAAAGACCATTACAAAAATCCTTGAGGAAAAAAAGCTTCTCTCAGAGCTTCCAGAGGACTTAATGGCACTTATCAAAAAAGCTGTTATGATTAGAAAGCATCAGGAAGAAAACAGGCAGGATCAAACTGCAAAGAGAGGTCTGCAGCTTACAGAATCAAAGATTGGAAGGCTAGTTAACTATTACAAAAAAAATGACAGACTTGACAAAGCATGGAAATATGATCCGGAAAGAGTAAGCCTTTTTGTTGAGTAAATAGAAAAGTTTTTATTCTTTTCTTTTGACATTTTAATTAGTGATTTTTTTCATGGTGAGAACATAGTGGACAGATACGAAGAGTTTGAAAAACTAGTTAAAAAAAGCGCAGAACAGTTCATTAAAAAAGCTGCAGGGAAAGGGTCTATAAGAATTGTAAGCCACCTAGATGCTGATGGTATATGTGCAGCATCAATACTGATAAAAGCGCTTCTTAGAAAAAACATTCAGTACTCCTTATCTATTGTGCAGCAGCTTAAAGAGGAAATTTTGCAGGAGTTTGCAAAGGAAGAGTACTTAAGCTATGTTTTTACAGACCTTGGTTCAGGACAGATTGAAAACATAAAAAAATATCTTGGGGAAAGGGATATTTACATCTTAGACCATCACACAATTAATAAAGGAGTGGATGATTCTGATATCATTCATGTCAATCCCCATCTTTGCAGTATTAATGGGAATGGAGAGATTTCTGGCGCTGGCGTGGTTTATCTTTTTGCAAAAGCGATTGAGGCAAAAAATGAGGACATGGCACACATAGCACTTGTTGGCGCAATTGGAGACATCCAGGATAAAGGAGGATTTTTGCACTTGAACAAGAAAATTCTTGACACAGCATTAAAAAACAAAAAAATTGAGATGAAAAAATCGCTTAGGTTTTTTGGTGCAGAGACAAAGCCGCTTTTCAAGCTTTTGGCTTACAGCACAGACCCTTTTATACCAGGTGTGTCTGGAAGTGAAAGCAAAGCAATCCAGTTTTTAAATGACCTTGACATCAACCCAAGAGTTGACAAAAAATTTAGAAAGCTTAACAACCTTGCAGAAAAAGAAATGGAATCTCTTATTTCTGCAATAATCATTAAAAGACAAAATGAAGAGGACCCTCAAGACATACTTGGAGATATCTATATTTTAAAAGAAGAAGATGAGGGCAACCCGACAAGGGATGCTAGAGAGTTTTCAACGCTTCTAAACGCGTGCGGCAGAATGAACAGGGCAAGTGTGGGTATTGGTACATGTCTTGGTGATAAGAAGTCAAAAAAGGAGGCATTTCGGGTGCTTTTGGAGTACAAGCGCGAAATCATGAATGCGTTGAGATGGTATGAAGAAAAAAAGGATTCAAAAAACATAGTTAGGGAAAAGGGATACATGCTAATTAATGCAGGAAATGAAATATTGGGTACTATAATAGGAACTCTTGCGTCCATCATTTCTTATTCAGAAGAGACTCCCAAAAACACATATATTTTGGGTGTTGCCAGAAGCCAGGACGGTACTACAAAAGCGTCTTTAAGGTTTTCTGGAAGAGACAAAGAAGGAGTAGACTTAAAAAGTGTTGTTGAGGATATAGTAGAAATATCCGGTGGAGAGTCAGGCGGCCATGACATGGCTGCTGGCGCTGTGATTCCAATTGAGCTTGAACAAGAGTTTTTGGATGCTGCAAAAAAAGTTCTTTCAAGAAAAGTGATTGAAGAAGTTGTCGTATCAGATTAGAGAGTCATCCTGATTTTGTCAATATTATCTGCTACTTGATCTCCTTTCTTTGTAAGAGTTAGAAGTTTTAGTCTGCCATCTTTTTCAAAATTGACAAGACCTGACTTTTCCATCTGCTGCAGGATTTTAACAACGTGAGAGTATGTGCAGTCAATGACTTTGGCAAGAGATGAAGCATAAATTTCGTTCTTGGCATTTTTTAGGGTTACTAGCATCATGGCTGGTTTTTCCCTGAAAAACACATTGAATATTTCTTTATTTTTCATCTATTCCCCCTTCGGTCATTTGAGTTTAACACATTTAAATACTTATATATGTTGAAAAATATATTTTTCATAATATATTTTCTGCACATAAAAAATTTGTAATTTTTTAATGTATGTTAGAAAATTTATATTAGTATATAAATATTTCGATATTTATTTTCTAGAATAATGGTGCTCCTACCGGGACTCTCGCCAAAAAATTAGTTTCGAACCCGGGCTAGCAACTTTTTGCAAAAATGATTTCCGCAAGCTACTGTGCTATCCAGCCTACACTATAGGAGCATAAAATTAGGTTATTTAAATACTTTTTTAAATTTTTTTATTACAGGTTTTTGGGTGATGAACCTGTATCCTCTGCTCATGCATCCAAAAGGGTTCATGACAGGCTCTGCGATTCTTTGATGGTGCGCATACACTTTTTGAAGCATATTTGATTCTTTGCCTATAACAAAGTTTTTCCCTTTTAAAACAGCACTTAAGAATTCATCTCTTGTGGCAGGCTCTTTTACAAAAGTAAGCACTTTTCCAAGCTCAAACAGGCGGTGTCCGTCAGAGCCGCCTGTGATTCCTTTTTTCATGTTTTCTGCAAGCATCACAGCGTTTTGATTCATATTTTTAAAAAGCCAGCCGTTAACAACTTCAAATGCGTCAAATTTTTCTAATGTGCCATTATTGTTAAAATCTTTATGTGCATTGCTGCATACTCCAACCCAGCTGGGAGCAAATGGGTGAGCAGCAGAAACTATGCAGTTGTAGTCTTTTGATGTGTCTAAAAGCTCTTGAAATGGTATGTCTAAAAAATATGTCTTTTTTCTCTTATTTGGGAGAATTTCATGGTTGTAAAACTCCTGCAAATCCTCTGGATGGTAAAAATAATTTAGAGTGTGAATTCCTTCTTTTGACGTTGTTTCAATACCGGGGATAGATAATACATCAGAGTATTTTGATATTTCAATTGCTCCTTTAATTTCGTTGTGGTCAGTAATAGAAATGCCAATCCCAAGCTTTCTTGCTTTTTTGACTACAGTTGGAACTCTTCTTGTCCCATCAGAATACAATGTGTGAAAATGCATATCCACAAATGTGTAGTCTTTGTTGTCTTCAATTATCTTTTTTGGTCGCTTAAAGTCGACTCTAGCCCTTGTTATCATTCTACATCTAAAGTGTTTGGTTTATGTATTTAAGGATTTTGTTTTAATACTAATCCTTTATGTAAAAAATAAAAATTGTAGATACAAATATTAATGAAGCTACAATGTAGAAAATAGTTTTTATTCCAAGTTCACCAATTATAAATCCGCCACCCATCATTGCAATTCCTGCAAGTGCACCTGTTATGGCATGATATTTACCAATATTAGACCCTCTTGAAACTTTTTCTGTATAATCACCCAGCATTGTTGTTTCCATTGTCATTTGGACTGCTTGTACAAGACCATTAATTACTTGAAGAATGTATAATTGTATTAAAGAATTTATTAGTGTATAGGCAATAATAATACCTGTCATTAGAAAACCAGATAATAATAAAAAGATTTTTCTACCAATCTTATCCGAATATTTTCCAGCAAAGTATGTTGCTAAAGAAGAGGATAATACCATAAGACCTATTGAAAAACCAAAAGATTCTATACTTTTTCCAAAATCTTGAATAAAGATAATCCAAAACGGTGTAAACAAACCAAGAGCAAAGGATAATGTGGAGTTAGAAAATAAAAGTATTTTGTAGTTAAATAAATTTTGTTTTTTCATTATGATAAATTAGTTTAATAATTTTATTTAAATTCATAGGTTTTTACTTATTTACTCCAATTGTTGAGGGACTTCTTCTGCCAATTGTTGGTCCGTCAGATACTTCAAAGCCTGCAGCTTTCATGTTTTTTCTAACAAACGAGGCGCAGCTGTAAGTTGTCAAGACGCCGCCTTTTTTCATTGTTTTAAAGATGTCGCTAAACACTTCTTTTGTCCACATCTCTGGCTGCTTCTTAGGTGAGAATGGGTCAAAGAAAACAGCGTCAAACTCCTCTTTAAAATCTTTTATAGTTTTCTTGGCGTTGCCAAGAACGATGTTGATTTTTATCTTTCTGTCATCATATCCCCGATTCTTCGCTGCCTGCTTTATCATATCATATTTTTTAAAATCCGGACTTAGTCTTTGGATTTCTTCTAGAATAATCTTGTCGTTTTCAAGTCCGACAATCTCAACTCGGTTTAGTTTTTCAATTGCTGCTGCGCTATTGTATCCAAGTCCAAAGCAAAAGTCTAAAATCTTCATTCCATCCTTTAAATTTGAAGGCTTTGCAAACTTTTCTTTGGCTTCAGTCACAGCACCACTCTTAGTGTGATAGCACTCATCAACTTCTTTGTTTCTAAAAGTGACAGAGCCATCATCAGTAATTACTTTTTCCATTAGAATTCACATCATCTTAAGCTCTCCTGTGAGAGCGTCGATTTCTTCTTCTAGGCCAGGACCGATTGCTACGCAGGTTTTTGTTCCTGGAGCAATCACTGTTTTTCCAGCGTCTGTAATCAAGCTTGCTACAAACCCAACATCTTTTGCCTGCTGAAAAAACTTAACTAATTCTTTTTCATCAGTGACTTTTAAAACTACTTTTTTTTGTCCTTGAGCGCGCCATGCTTTAACTTTGTTTTCATCAGCCTTCAAAACAGCCTCGACCGACGCGTGAGCTGCCTGTGCTGCAAGCTTTCCCTTTGGAAGCTTAAGGTCAGCACGTGCTAAAATAACCTGCTTGTAATCTGTCATAATTACTTGAAATCATGCTTATTTTATATTTCTTTCCAATAAATCCACAATATTTATAATAAAAGATAGTTTCTAAAAAAACATGTCAAATGAAAAGATGTTTTGGGCAGACCAAATAGTACAGGAACTCAAAAAAAGAATAGAAACAGACCCAAAGCTAAAATCTATCTACAAAAAGCAGGGGCTGCTTGTTTATGATGAAAAGACGCCTTCTGGCCACATCCACGTCGGCAGCGGCAGGGGATGGATAATACATGACGTGATTGCAAAATCGTGCAGAGATATAGGACTTAATGCAAAGTTTGCGCTTGCATCAGACGACATTGACCCTTATGACAAGCCAAACAAAGACCTTCCAAAAAGCTTTGACAAGTACATCGGCATCCCCTTTATGAACATTCCCTCGCCTGTAAAAGGCTACAAAAGCTTTGCAGACTACTATTTTAGGCAGGCTGTGGATAAATTCAAAGAGATAGGAATAGAGGCAGACATCGAGTCAACTGGAGAAAACTACCAAACAGGAGTCTTCAACAAGGCTATCAAAATTATCCTTGACAACGCTGACAAAGTAAAGGCTGTTTTTGAAAGAATCTATGACAAGCCATACGACAAGCTTCCATTTAACCCAATCTGCGACAAATGCGGCAAAATCGCAACAACATTTGCAGACAAATGGGACAGTAAAAAAGAACTCGTTTATTATACTTGCAAAAAAGACCTCGTGGCGTGGGTAGAGGGTTGCGGTCACACAGCATGGACATCGCCATATAATGGCGGAGGAAAGCTTCCATGGAAAGTAGAGTGGGCGGCAAAATGGTTTTCTAAAGGCGTGATTTGCGAGTTTGCAGGAAAAGATCATTTCACAAAAGGAGGCTCAAGAGACGTTGCAAACGCAATCTCATTAGAGATACTTGATTTTCCGCCGCCTTATCCATCAACAAAAAACTATATTGGAAAAGCGTACGAGTTTTTTACAATAGGCGGCAAAAAAATGTCAACATCAAAAGGCGCAGGAGTATCATTTGCAGACGCTGTAGACAACCTCTCGCCTCAAATCCTTAGATATCTTCTTGTAAGAACAAGGCCGTGGGCGGTAATAGACTTCAACCCAAAAGGCACAAACGACCTGATACTCTTATTTGACAGGTATGACAGAACAGAAAGAATCTTCTTTGACATGGAAGAAGTTGATGACAGAGAGGTAATTAATAATAAGAGAATATATGAGTTGTCGCATATAGGGAAAATTCCAAAGAAAATGCCAGCCCAAATTCCCTTAATCCACGCAGCGACAGTGATGCAGATTGGAGGAGATGTATCAAGCGCAATTAAGATACTTGAAGACTCACAGTACATAAAAACTCTTACAAAAGAAGATAAAGAGATAGTAGAACAAAGACTTGCTGACGCAAAGAAATGGACTTTAAACTTTGCTGATGAGCAGCACAAATTTGAGTTGAACAAGGATGCAAAGGGAATTAAGCTTTCACAAAATCAAAAAAAAGCATTAAAAGACATTGCTAAAGCTTTAAAGAAAAAAATATCAGAAAAAGAGCTTCATCAAAAAATATATGATACAGCAAGAGAAAACAATCTTGAGACAAAAGAAGTCTTTACAGCAGCATATAAAGCACTAATTAATAAAGAAAAAGGCCCAAGATTAGCTTCGTTTATCTTGACAATCGGCAAAGAAAAGGCAATAAAACTTTTTGAAAGCTAAAATTAAGTACAGGACAAAAATTTTAATAATTTGTTTGTCCTGTCCAATTTACTATATGATATTATTATCAATTATTAATGTCATATAGTAAATAATCATAAACTATAAAAATACACCAATTTTCTACTATTCATATGAACATAAAGAATAAGACTATAGTGGGGCTAACAGAGGAAATAAAGATAAAAAACAGCGTAGAAAAAAATAGTGTGATGACAGCAAGAATCGACACTGGCGCTACAAACAGCTCTATAGACATAAATATTGCAGGAAAACTTAACCTTGGCCCAATCATTAAGACAAAGCTTGTGAAAAGCACGCATGGAAAGAGGCTTAGGCCTGTAATAGAGATGGAAATAGAAGTAGCAGACAAAAAAATTAAAGGAGATTTCACGCTTGCAGACAGAAGCCACATGAGATACCCGATACTAATAGGGCAAAACATACTTAAAGACGGATTTTTAATAGACCCAAATTTTGTGAGGAGTAAAAAGAAATGAAATTAACAGTAGCATTAATCAGTCTTGGAAGCCAAAGTTCGAAATGGACGGCGGATGCTATGAGAAAATACTTTGAAGAAGTTGATGAAATAAACATCAAGGACATCGAAGTAAACATAAGTTCAAAAGACGAAAGAGTCTTTGTCCAGGGAAAGCCAATAAAAAAATATGACTGCATATATGTTAAAGGCAGTTTTAGATACGCGCAGCTTCTAAGAGCAATCACTACAGAGCTAAAAGGGCTTTGTTACATGCCTTTTGCACCAAGAGCTTTCACGCTTGCTCATGACAAGCTATTGACACAGCTTAGCCTTGAACAGGATAATATCCCGATGCCACTAACATATATGGCTGCAACAGTTAGTTCTGCTAAAAAAATCCTTGAAAAAATCAGGTATCCTGTTATTATGAAGCTGCCTCAAGGAACACAGGGCAAGGGTGTGATGTTTGCAGACAGCTATGCAGCAGCCAGCTCTATGCTTGACACGCTTGATGCGCTTAAGCAGCCGTTTATCATCCAGGAATATATCGAGACTGACAATGTTGATATCAGGGTTCTTGTTGTCGGCGATAAGGTTATTGCTGCTATGAAAAGAAAAGGAAAAGGTGAAGAAGCAAGAGCAAATATTCATGCCGGCGGCAAGGGAGAGGCTTATGAGCCTGACAGTTTCACAAAAAAGATTGCTATTAAGACTGCAAAGGCGCTTGGCGCTGAAATCCTTGGCGTTGATATGCTAGAAAGCGTTAAAGGCCCTCATGTGATTGAGGCAAACATCAGTCCAGGCCTTCAGGGGATTACTGAAGCTACAGGCATCAATATAGCAGACAAGATTGCAAAGTATTTATTTAATCAAACATTGAATTATAAGAAGAAAGATTCTGGGGATAAAAAAGAAAATGTTTTGTCTGACCTTGGCATTGTCAACGGCGACTTGGAAAAAAAGCATGAGATTATAGCAAAGCTTGATTTTAGGGGCGAAAAAATACTATTGCCTGAAATCGTCACAAAGCTAACAAAATTCTCAGAGGATGAAGAGTTTGTGATTGAGGCAAAAAAAGATTTTTTGAAGATCAAAAAGATGGAAACATCAGATAAATAATGAAAAAAGCAAAAGAAGCAGTCATTATTATTTCTTCAATATCACTTGTTTTGATTTATTTTCTTGGAAGTTTTTTTGGGCTTTTGTTTAACACAGGCTTTTATGAGGAGCTTTATAAAAATACTGGGACTTATGACAGAATTAATGAAGATGTTGCTAAAAATAAAACAACAGAGGTAATGGAATTTTTTAAAGGAAGAGATGAATTAAATAGCACTTTTTTTACTGCGAATGAGATTTCCCACATGGAAGATGTGAAGGCAAGAATTAAATTTTCTTCAATCTTGTATTATATGTCGTTGCTGCCGCTTTTAATTTCTGCGGTTTTCATATTTAGATATTTTAAAGAAGATGTCGCAGTGATTTTACAAAAAACATTGTTTTACTCAGGATTGTCAACAATATTCATTATTTTGCTGCTTGCTGTGATTAACTTTTCATCACTTTTTTCTTTGTTTCACAAAATCTTTTTTTCAGGCAACTACACTTTTCCAGCTTCAAGCAACCTGATTAAGCTTTTTAACCAGGACTTTTTCAAGCTGTTTTCCAAGAAGATATTTGCTATAAGTTTTTTTAAAGGGTTGATTTCTGCAGGTGTAGGCGGATACTTTTTTTATCTTAAGAAAAAAGATTAATTTATTCTTCTAACAAACGTCAAAAACCCGGAATGTCCAATACTCGCTGTTTTTGGCCTTACTTTCCTGTCTTTTACTTCCCACTCACGCTCGATTATTTCTATGGATTTTAAGTGAACCATCCCTTCTGGGAGCTTGTTTACAAAATCTGCAAGCTGAGACGTTGTCGGTGTATACGCAACTAAAAAACCGCCGACTTTCAATGCTTTTTTTGCGTTTTTGGCAGCCTCCCATGGTTCTGGAAGGTCAAGTGTGATTAAGTCTGCGTTTTTTTCAGGAATAGTCTTATACACGTTTTGAAGCTGTGCCTTAACATTTTTTAGCCCCAAATAATCAATGTTTTTTTGCGCAGTCTTCAAGTGGTCTTCTCTTATGTCATATGTAAAGACTTTCCCATTAGGGACAAGGTTTGCCAAAAAGCAGGCAAGGGCGCCACTCCCGCTTCCCCCATCAATTATTTTCCAGTCACTGCAAAGACCGGTGAATGTAATTATCTGGCCAACATCTTTTAATGGAATGATTTGCGCGCCTCTTTTTATCTTCTCATAAAAATCAATGAACTTTGGCGAAAATATGGAGACTTCTTTTCCTGTGTTAGTCTTTAAGATGCTTCCATCTTTTGACGTAAGACTTTCTGATTTGACAAATCCGTATTGGGTGTGGACATCTTTAGTGCTGTCTTTTGCGTAAAACTTTTTCCCGTCTTTTGTAATTAGTATCTTTTCCATTATATTCTTTAGAAAAAGAAATCTAATTATAAATCTTTTCACTCCTCAATATAAAGCTTAACGTCTGCTTTTGACCAGCCTACATCTGTAAGGGTTTTTAGAATGTCTTTTTTGCTGTAGCCTTTGGAAAACAATGAGTTTGCATAAGCCTTTATCTTGTCAAAGTCATCATGCAGTACATGGACTTCGTGCATCACCATATCGATGAAGTGCTCTGCCCACTTGGCGCTTAACAGTTTGTGCCTTATAGAGTCGTCATCTTGGCCAGCTTTTCTTGCTTTTTTGATGTATTTGTCAAGCTCTACAAGCTTTCTTGTGCACTCAGTTCTTTCAAAAGACTCGTCAATCATCTGAGTTGGCCATTTTGCTCTCATTAGCGCCACTCTTATGCTGCTGTTAAGCACGCCTTTTGCCTGCTCAACATTCACATATTTTATTAAATAGTCTAGGTCGCTGTTTTGCACATCAAATTCAGGGAGCTCTTTTGGCTCGATTTTTATTATTTCATCCTCTTCTTCATGTTTTTGCTGTGGAACTGCCGGTAGCTCTCCTTCTGGAACTGTGGGTAATCCTTCTGCAAGTTCTGCAGGTGTTTGTTGTGTCGGAGCTTTATAATACTCATGACCGCCGTGTTTTCTTACAAGTACAAATCCAATTGCAGCTCCAAGGATGATTAATGCAGCTAAAGCAAAGGAGATTATAGGGATTAGCCCGCCGCCTGTAAATATGTTTATTGATTTTGTCAATATGCTGCAGTCTTGGCTGCATGGTCCTTCGCAATCCTTGCCTTCTTCGCCCTGGTTTTT
>JAAOYE010000027.1 GCA_018221175.1 Candidatus Woesearchaeota archaeon | reverse complement strand
GTACAAGAATTACTAACGCCGTTAGTACCACAAGTATATGTTGCTCCAAGTACTCCCGGCAGCATAAGCAAAGCTAGAAATAACCCTATCAAAAGCCTCTTTTTAACTCCGCCCATTTTAAAAACTATTAATTAATATATCTCTCTTTAGAATCATATATATATATATATCTTTATCTTTTTTAAAAACTAAACAAACTTTTTTGCGTGTCTCCTTTTAAGATGTCGTCAAAGGTTTGGTCAAAGAAAACTAAAACAGAATCTGCTATTGGCTTTATCTGCTTTTCAAGGTAATGGTCATAATCGATAGAGCTCTTCAACTTTTGTATTGGCTGAGGCCCGTCAACTGTAACAATATATTGTATGATGTTTGATTCGATTTTGTCAAGCATCCTTGCTGCTTTTACATGCGGCGGTGTTGTCTTTGTATATTCATCTGTTGCTTTTCTGAGGGCTTTTCTATAAACAAGCATGCCGTCAAACTTTCCCTTTTTTAGGTCATTAACGTATTTTTTGACATATGATGTTATTTCTTTTTTATGAAAAATCCTGTCTAAAACTTCAAGCTGAAAATTCTTTGCAAGGTCTGTCCAGTCTCTGCGTACAAATTCAAGCCCTGTAAAATCCATTTTTTCCTTGCCATCTTTTAAAAGAAGCCCAGCATATCTTTTCTTGCTTCCAGCCTCGCCACCTCTCACCTTTGGCATCATAAAAACTTTGAAAATTTTTTCAAATTCAAGCTCTAAGAAATTATCTCTGTTATATTCTTTTTTTACGTGCTCAACAAAGAACTTGTTTATACATGATTGAATTTCTTTTCCAACTTTTTTGGCTTCTTTTTCATTTTTTGCATCTGTCTTTACAAAGATGCTGTCTGTATCGCTATATATAACTTCATAGCCCATCTCATTAACTTTTTTTGCTGTTTGCTTTATTATGTGCTGGCCAAAGTGTGTTATGGCGTTTGCCATCTTCAAAGAAAAAAACCTGCAAGTTGAATTTGCAAGCACTCCAAAAAAGCTGTTCATAAGTATCTTAATAGCATTGCTTTTTAGCATATCTTTTTCATTTTTAGCCTTGTCACGCTGCTCCCAAAGTCTTTGAATCAAAATTGGCAGTATCCCTTCTTCATTTCTAAATGCTGCTTTGTTTGGCGCTACAATCAAGTTTTTGCCTTTTCCTGACTGGACAAAGGATAATGGGTCAATATTAAATGTTCTGATTATTGAAGGGTACAGGCTTTTAAAATCCATTACTATAATGTAATCATATATCCCTGGCTTTGACTCCTGAACATAGCCGCCAGTTATTCTTGTGCTTTCTTCATCATATTTTGTACTGTACGCGACGTATCCCTTTTTTTTAAGCTCTCTTAAATATAATGAGTCAAGTGAGGCAATGCTTGCTTTTACCCTGTCAAGTGTGAGTCCCACAAGAAGAGCTCTTTGAATTGACAAGTCCAGCACTTTTGTTTTTTTTAAAATGTCAATAACAAGCTTTGAGTCTTTTAAGTTGTAATCAACTAATTTTTGAGGATTTTTTGCAAAAGCCTCTTCTATATCTTTTCCTTTGTTTTCATCTCCAATAAGTTTTTTTTCTCCAAGAAACTTTTCTGCAGCTGTTGAAAGCTTATAATCATCTAGCCTGATAAAAGACGACCTTAATAGGTGTATTCCGTCAAGGACTTGTCTTCCGGGAAAATCAGCTGTTGAGTCTTTAAAGTAGCTTGATTCGACACGAATACCGCACTCCCACAGCGCTCTGCCTAGTACAAATGGAATTTTATAAAGCCTGAACTTTTCTCTTAAAATTTTCAAGTCAAAATCGATAAGGTTCCAGCCAACAATCACGTCTGGGTCAAGCTTTTTAACAATGTCTTTAAAGTTTTCAATAATTTCTTTTTCACTTCCAACACTAATCGCGTTTTTTAGCTTTTTGTTTGACAAAATGATTACTTTTTGAAAATCATCGCAAACAATGGATAAAGAGTATAGTTTTTTTAAATCAGTAGATGTTTCGATATCAATTGACATCACTTTTAGTTTTGGCACCCAGTCAGATAATTTTATTTTTGGGTTTTCATATATTCTGTTTACAAAACCTCCTTTCTTATACTCTCCTTCAATGTCAAGGGACCCCAATATGCCGTGGTCCATCAAAAACCGCATTGTGAATCTTATGTCTGCCTCGTAGCACACAATGCTGTTTTCCTCAAAAGTTTTTCTTGCTTCAGGTATTTGTTTTGGAATGTTAAAAATCAGTTTTACAACATTGTTTTCATCAAAGTCTTTTAGTTTGACATCTTCACTTTCAAAATTTACCAGTTTTTTTGCTTTGACAAGGTCTGTTTTTTTGATGTAAAAATAAGGCCTAAAGTCATGAATAGACAAAAAACTATCTCCATTTTTTAGTCTGCCAAAAAGATATACCTTGGCTGCAGTATTAAATATCCTGTAAGTGTGATATACAATAAATCCTTTCATAAAAGGGAAAATAGTTTGTTATTTAAATTGTTTTTGTCAAAAACCTTTTTATAATAAGCAAAATAACATGATTCTATGAAGACAATAACATCGGCACTGGAACTATACTTTCTAATAAAAGAAATGCAGTTTTTAGTAGGCGGCAAGGTGGATAAAGTATACAATGACAAAAAAAAGCTTTTGCTACAGCTTCATGTCACATCAAAAGGCAAAAACCTTCTTTATGTTAGTGCTCCAGATTATTTTTATCTCACGTCAAAAAAGCCAGAGTTTCCAAGCTTGCCAGGCGGTTTTACCGCATTTCTTAGAAAGTACCTTAATAACACAAGGGTAAAAAGAATTTCGCAAATCGGGTTTGAAAGGATTGTTGAAATCGAGTTTGAATCAAAAGAGAATAGTTATATCATGATACTTGAACTCTTTGCAAAAGGAAATATCATTCTTTGTAAAAGCGACTACACTATCATGTCTGCAATAGAGACCAAAAACTGGAGTGTTAGAACCATTCGTGGTGGAATAAAATATGAGTTTCCCCAAAAAAAAAGAAATATTCTAAAGATGAGTCAAAAAGAGCTAAAAGATGCAATAAATAACTCTGGAAAAGATTCTGTTGTCAAAGCGCTTGCAATCGAGCTATGCCTTGGAGGCGTTTACGGTGAAGAACTCCTTTTAAGGGCAGGAGTAAATAAAGACAAGGGAAAAATAGATGACAAGGAAGCAAAAAAGATACTAAAAGCGTTTGAAGATATCATCTTAAAAAAACAAAAAGCAGTAATTTCAGATGACACACCATTTCCATTCAATCCAAAGATGGTTGAAGGAAAAGAATTTGATTCTTTTAACAAAGCAATCGACTCTATAGTAACACCAAAGATTGTGCTTCTAAAAGCAAAGGAAGCTGTCTCAAAGCATGATAAAAAAATTGAGAAAGCAAAAGAGATAATCAAGCGCCAGGAAAAACAGATAAAAGAGATGCGAAACGCACATGACAAGCACCAGAGAACAGGAGAGATAATATATGAAAAATACACTGAAATAAAAGACATACTCAAGCAACTAACAACTATAAGAAAAAAATACTCATGGAAAGAAATAAAAGAAAAATTAAAAGGCCATAAAATAATAAAAGAGATAAACGAAAAAGATTCAAAGATAATAATAAAACTATGATAGTTAACAAAAATTTACAATTTTTGGAACACAGAAAAAATCAAGAATTTTTTCGTGCAGAAAATTCAAGAATTTTCTTGCACCCAAAAAATACAAGAGGTAATTTTTTTGATTGAGATAAAATCAAACAGGGCAGTCGCGTTCGCATTTAATGCTGTTAAAGTAACATTTTACTTTTTACTAATATTTTACGCTGTAAAAATCGTTCATGATTACCTAATCAAATATCTCACTTATATGATGCAAAATGACCTAACAGCTGATTTTTCTGCAATCCTCTTTGTGCTAAATCTTTTTAACGGCATATTTGAAGAGTTAGGTTATGAAATCATATTGGTTTTAGGATTCACCTTTATATATTCACTTAGAAACAAATATGTCTTTGAAAATGGTCTTCTTTACAGCTATAAAGGCATATTTTATGTTAAGGAAAGAACTATACCTTATAGTGAAATAAGCGAAGTTGATTTTGACAAAACACTTTTTGACACAGGAAACATTGTTGTAAGACTTCATCAAGGTCAAAAACCAGTCATTATCCCTTATGTTTCAAGAGTAAAAGAAAGATTTGAAGAAATAAAAAAGGAAGTTAAACTGCAAAATGAAAAACGTGTTTCTAAACAGATACAAGAAGTGGGGACACCAAGTGGAAGTGAACAAGGTGAAAGTAAAGCCGGCGCTTCGACTCAGCCCCCTGAAAACTGAAGAAAAAGAGATAGTTTCAAGACTTAAAGAAAATGGTGTGAGACTTGAAAAAATCCCGTACCTAAAGCACGGCTATTTTTACACTTCAAAGTTTGCTTTGTCGTCAACATCTGAGCATCTTTTAGGGCATTTGTATCTTCAAGACGCAGCTTCGCAAGTGCCAGCAGAAGTATTAAATCCGCAAAGTGAAAAAACCGTGCTTGACATGGCAGCAGCTCCAGGTGGCAAGACAACTCAATTATCTGCCCTGATGAAAAACAAAGGTGTAATTGTTGCACTTGACGTGAAGCAAAAAAGGATAATCAGCTTAAAAAACAATATTGAAAGAATGGGATGTGAAAACATCATAATCTACAACAAAGACGCATCGTTTGCATCTGATTTAGGCATGGAATTTGACAAGGTTCTTTTGGATGCTCCATGCAGCGGCAACTTTTGCATTGAAAAAGACTGGTTTGGAAAAAGACAAATAAGTGATTTTAATGACAAAGCTACTTTGCAAAAAAAACTCTTAAAACAAGCAGTGAAAGTAACCAAAAAAGGAGGAATAATCATTTATTCAACATGTTCACTTGAAATTGAGGAAAACGAAGAAGTTATTGAGTGGGCGCTTGATAATTTAAATGTTAAGCTTGAAAATATTAATGTGCCAATAGGAGAGCCTGGGCTTACTAGTTCTACAAAGAAGTGTTTGAGGTTTTGGCCAAACAAAACAAACACACAAGGCTTTTTTATAGCAAAGCTAAAAAAAATAGTACAGGACAAAAGTTTTAGGTGAATTTGTTTGTCCAGTCCAATTTACTGGAAGATATTTTTTTCCAATAACTAATGCAAGAAAATACATATATTTTCTGCACAGAAAATTTTAGATTTTCTTGTGTCATACAGTAAACAATAAAAAGCTTTATAAATCAACCAAAATTTCTGAAAGGTAATGTCAACTCCCTCGAAATCAAAGATTTCTACGGATTTGTCAATTTATGGTGAATAAATTTGTCAAAAGCAAAAGGTAAGCGAAGACAACAGTCAGGAGCAAGAGCAAAGAAAAAAACATGGATACCGATTATAGCTCCAAAACTATTTCGAGAACAGATAATTGGAGAAACACCTGTAATTGAAACTTCGAAAGCTGTTGGAAAAATAGTAAGCTCAAACATGATGACACTCACTGGGAACATCAGAAAACAGTCAATAACTGCAAAGCTGTTAATTACTGAAGTAAAAGAAGGAAAAGCATATTCAAAGCTAGTGAGATATGAAATTTCTCCTCCTTCAATCAAAAGGCAGGTTAGGAGAAGAAGAGACCGAATTGATGATTCATTAGTCTATAAAACAAGTGATGGAGTAAAAGTAAGGCTAAAACCATTTCTTTTGACAAGATCCCTTTCAAAAAGCAGTGTTCGAACAGAAATAAGAAAACGAGTAAAGGTTTTTCTTTTCAAAAAAGTTTCGCAAATAACATATGACAGCCTTATTGAATCAATTATTAACAACAAGCTTCAAAGAGAAATGAAAGAATCTCTTTCAAAGGTTTTTCCAATAAGAAACGCGGATATCAGGGTTATGTACATTGAAAAAGACGACGTGAAAATAACGCCTGCGCCAAGCATTAAGGAAAAGCCAAAAGAGGCAGCAGAAGAATCACAAAGCAGTGAAGTTGTTAGTGCCTCTGAAACGAAGCATCAAGAAATAAAAAAGCCTGTAAAAAAAGAAGAGAAAAAAACAGTAAAAGAAAAAGCAACACAAAGTAGCAAAGTTGCTAGTGCCGATAAAAGGGAACCTAAAGCAACTCCAAAAAAAGTTGAGAAAAAAGAAACCAAGACAAAAAAGTAAATTTAAATAAAACTGTTTAATTCTAATTTTTTATGAAAGAAATCGGGCGTGGAGCAGAAGCTATAATCTACAAAGACAAAGACAAGGTTGTCAAGCACAGAGTTTCTAAAAAGTACAGAATAAAAAGATTAGATGACTCCTTAAGAAAATATAGGCATAGAAGAGAGGTAAAAATACTTGCAAAACTCTCTGTTCCGAAGCCAGAGCTTCTTTTGGATGATGAAGAAAATAAGATAATAGAAATGGAGTTTATAGATGGCAGTGTCTTAAAAGATGTGTTTAAATCCTCTTACTTAAAAAAAGTTGGAGAGTATGTTGCAAAAATGCACAATCAAGGCATAATCCACGGTGATCTCACTACCTCAAACATGATATTAAAAGAGGGTGAAATATATTTCATTGACTTTGGCCTATCCTTTTTTTCATCTAAAGTTGAAGATAAAGCAGTTGATCTTCATGTTTTTAAAGAGGCGCTAAAGGCAAAGCACTACAAAGTCGCACAAAAAGCATTCAAAGAATTTCTAAAAGGATATAAAACAGTAAAAAACTACAAAGAGATTATGGGTAGGCTACAAAAAGTTGAAGCCAGAGGAAGATACAAAGGAAAAGAGTGAAAATTTTATAAGTGCTCAGATATTCCTATTTTATATGAAGACAAAGAAATTAAAGTCAGGCTCAAAAGTTTTAGACAAGTTCTTAGACGGTGGGTTTGAGTCAGATGTTATTACAACATTTTATGGTCCTGCGGGAAGCGGAAAGACTCTTGTTGTGATGCTTGCAGCAACAGAAGCAGTGAAAGCAGGCAAAAAAGTCATATATATTGATACAGAAGGCGGTTTTAGTGTTGAGAGGCTTTCTCAAATAGATGATGATTATGAGCTTATACTAAAGCACATCACTTTTCTTCGGCCAACAAGCTTTGAAGAGCAAAAAAAGGTTTTTGAAAAACTAAGAGATATTATAAGCAAAGAGATAGGTATAATAATTGTTGATAGTATTGCGATGCTTTACAGAATTGAGCTTGGAAAATCTGACCAAGTATATATAACAAACAAGGAGCTTGGACTGCAGCTGTCTTATCTTTCTGAAATCGCAAGGAAAAAAAACATTCCAATAATTGTCACAAACCAAGTCTATGCTGACTTTGAAGTAAAAGACAACGTGAAGATGGTTGGCGGCGACCTTTTAAAATATGGAAGCAAGTGCCTAATTGAGCTAAAAAGGGAAGATGACACAAGAAAAATGGTTCTTGTCAAGCACCGTTCTATTAAAGAAGGCAAAGAAGTTGAGTTTACAATAGAAAAAAAGGGAATAGAAAAATCTATTCCTCAGTAAAGTCTTCCAGTTTTGCCTTAAAGTCTGATGCTTTTTTTATCATTTTGCGCTTTATCATATATTCTCTTGCCAAAATATAGAACAACAGCCCCAGACTTTTTTTACCTTTGTTGTTGCATGGAACCACAAGGTCAATGAAGTTTGACTGATTGTTTGTGTCGCAAAGCGCTGCTACTGGTATTCCAATTTTTTGTGCGTCTTTTACAACATTTCTGTCAGGCCAGCTATCTGTCACAAGAATAACCTTTGCCTCTATAAATATATCCAGGTTTGGATTTGTAAGTATCCCTGGCGGGTATCTTCCTGCAACAACTCTTATGCCTGTGAGTTTTCCAAGCATTTTCACAGCTTTCCATCCGTTTTCACGCCTTGATACTACAAGTATTTCTTCTGGCGCATATTGTGACAAAAAGTTTGCCAGAATTCTTATTCTTTCGTCTATTTTTTGAACATTTAAAACTGATAGTCCGTCTGTTCTTGTTTTGTAGATGAACTTTTCCATGTACTTTGTTCTAAACTTTGTGCCAATGTGTATGCCTGCTTTTAGGTATTGGTCTGTTGGAACTAAAAATTCTTCGTCTTTTGTCATTTTTTTCCTCCATAAGCAAAAGTGATTAGAAATCTCCCTTGCCCACATTATTCTCGCCGATGTGAACTTGCCAAGAGTCCCTAAAAGGCTGTTCTCTTGACGCAGCTATAAAACTTGGAAATTATGGTGTGTTTATAAAAGTTTCTCATAAAAAGGACCATCTGGTGTTAGTGTTGATTTGTATAGTATGAATTCTTTTACATCAGATTCTGCTGATTCAACTTTAATTGATTCTAATTTTCTGATAAATTCTGACTTGTCCCTGACAAACTTCACTCTTCCAAGCGTTAAATGAGGTTTAAAATCAAAGTCTTCTTTAAAATTGAAAGGTTTTAGCGCTTCCTGTATTTGTTTGTGAAGTTCAAGAATTTTTTTATTTTCTTCAATTCCAACCCAAACTACTCGAACATAGTTTTTATTTGGAAAAACTCCAAGTTCTGAAAGTTTTAGTTTGGTTGGAGAAAACTCAACTTTTTTTAATGCCTCAATTATCTTATCTGGTTTTTCTACGTCTCCTAAGAATCTTAGTGTTAGATGAAAGCTTTTTGCAGCAGATACTTTAATATTGTCATCAAAAAGTTCTTGCTGTAGTCTTTTTAGTTCTTGTTTTGCTTCCTTGGACAAATCTATTGCAATAAAAAGTCTCATAGAAATAAAGAATAAAAAAAGAAAATAAAAGTTTTTGGGTTACAAATCTTTTATTCCATCTTCAGCAATAACAAACGCTGCTTCTGACTCTGCCAAGTTAGGAGCATCTATCAGTTTTGCAACTCTTGTGCCTTTCTTTCCTTTTCTAAGATAAATCCTAAAGGTTGAGGCGTGCGCTACGATGTGTCCGCCAACTGCTTTTGTCGGATCGCCAAAAAACTGCGCTGGATCTGCCTGCACCTGATTTGTGACATAGACACAAATATTATTCATGTCTGCAAGCTTTAGAAGCGCGTGCATGTGTTTGTTTAGCTTTTGCTGTCGTTCTGCAAGTGTTCCTCTGCCTATGAACTCAGCTCTGAAGTGTGATGTTAATGAGTCAACTATTACAACTTGTATTTTTAGACCATCTTTTTTTATCATATCCCCCACTTTTTCAACGAGCAGCATCTGATGGTCTGAGTTGTAAGCTTTTGCAACTCTTATTTGTTTTAGGGTTTTTTCAACATCAAGTCCTGCGCCTTGGGCAAACTGAACGATTCTTTCAGGTCTAAATGTTCCTTCAGTATCAATGTAGACCGCTACCGCGTCAGGGTCTTGTTTTTGACACATCACAGCAAGTGCGTGGCCAATTTGTGTTTTTCCGCTTCCATATTCTCCAAAGCATTCAGTTATCGCACCAGTCTCAAACCCTCCACCCATAAGCTCATTTATGGCCTCTGATTTAAGCTTTAGTTTTATCACATCTTCTCTTTTTTTCAAAAAGTCCTGCCCTGATTCAAACCCCATATCAAGGGCGCTTCGAGCAGCATTGATAATCTTTCTTGCTGTTGCCTCTGTCACTCCTCCAGATTCCACTAGTTCGCCTGAGGTTGCTACTGCTACTCCCATCATGTCAGAATATCCTGCCATTTCCAGCTTTTCTGCAGTTGCAGCACCAACTCCTGGCAGGTCATGAAGTGTGACTTCTTTTACGCCTGTATTTGAAGAGACGTCCTTTGTTTTTGAAGAGCTTTGCTCTTCAACACTTTGCTCTTTAATATTTGGTTTCATTTTTAGAACTACTTCTTGAGATTTCATAAGTATCACCTATTTATATTTAAATCTTTATAGACTGCTCCTCAAGCGGAGCGTCTGTGAATTCCCGAAGAATTAGCTCTTCGTATGCTTTTTGAAGCACAACTGCTGCTTTTGGCAGATCATTAATTCTTAGAGAATTTGTGGTTTGCCAGTTTCCTTCTTTGTCTTTGTAGCTTCTCTCAAAGGAGACTGTTGTGTACTCTGTTGTTTCTCCATCTCTTACTCCATGGTTTTTCCATAGTGTTGCACTTATTGCGCCTGCCCTAAATTTCTTTTCAGGGACATTTGTTTCGTTTGTTTTTTTCATTTCTTATCACCATCTTTGCTTTCGCTTCTTTTTTCAAAGTCTTCTTAAATTAGAGCATAAAAAAGGGACAAGAGGGGTGTCCCTTTGCTCAGAAGACCGGTGGTGCGGCAATATTGCCTTGGTAACAAGAAAGAATGTTTGGTTTATAAAGCTCACACACATATGTCCAGTGACCTTTTACAAAAACTCAAGCAAAAGATTTTGAGATATTATCGACGATAATAGCTCTAATTGAACTGGTAAAATAGGTGTCCAGTGGGGTGTCCAGTGGGTGTTATTTTTTTGTAATCTCTTGGTCACCATAGACTAATCCAATACCAATGCTTTTATCGTTTCTATAAAAGCCCAAAAAAAAATTTCTGCTAAACCGAATTATTTTTCCATTATTAAATATTTCATATTCTTTTAGTATTGTGTTCTCAACAATCACTGTATATAGGTCTATTTCATGCCACTTCTTTGTTTTCATTGTAATATTTGGGTATGGATTTAGTTGTGCGGTCTCTTGTTGATCTTTTATAATAAAAATATTAGTTTCAATTTCAGCGAGATCTTTTGCAAGACTATTTTGTGGTAAAATCGAAAACATAGAGAGTAAACTACAAAGAGTTGCTGTTGATACTGACCTAAAAAATCCGCCCATTTTCAAAATGTTGTCTTCTATAAACATCTGAGATTATTATTATATAAAATTATCTTAAAAATT
>JAAOYE010000026.1 GCA_018221175.1 Candidatus Woesearchaeota archaeon | reverse complement strand
ATGGTAGAAAAAACTAACTATGGAGGACCTCAATTCATCCCAAACGTAAACGTTTGGGTATCCTTGAGGGAGATGTAATGAAATCTACTGGTTTTAAAAGCGTTGCAAAAGTGTATGATGAAGTAATTGGTGCTATGGACTATAAAGAGTGGACAAAAGATTTGCTTTCATTAATCAAAAAACACAAAAATATTGGCAAAAAAACAAAGATTCTTGATATTGGATGCGGGACAGGAGGACACATAGAATTTTTGGAAAAAGAGTTTTACTGCGTTGGTGTTGACTCGTCAAAAGAGATGATTGAAGCTGCTAAGAAAAAAGTCAAGTCCAAGGTTTTTGTGCATGACATGAGAAAAATAGATTTAGATGAAAATTTTGATGTTATACTTTGCATTTATGACGTAATTAATAATTTGCCTAGCAAAAACGATGTAAAAAAAGCATTTGGGGCTGTTAATAAAAATCTAAAAAAAGAAGGGGTTTTTGTTTTTGACATAATCACCAAAAAAGCAATGAAAGGCATGAATGACTTTCAAATACAAGCAGGACACACTGGCAAAAACAGTTTTATCTGGGAAAATAAATATGAAGAAGGTATTTGGGAGTGGACTTTCACTGTTTTTTCTCCAAAGCCTGACGGCAGCTACAAAAAGCAAGTAGAGACTCACAAAGAATATTATTACAGTGTTGACGACTTAAAAAAAATCCTTAAAGATTGCGGTTTTGAGTTTGTTGAAGCTGTTGACGCATACACATTAGAAAAACCAAATGATGATAGTGACAGAATAAATATTGTTACAAAGAATAACTCTGTGCTTTAAAAAAAGTAATTTAAGGTTTTATCGACTAATTCTCCTTTAATATTTACCATTCCTATTGCTACAATATTTTTTGTTTTAGACACTTTTGAGATAGTTTTTAAAAGATTTGGCAATGTTTGTTTTCTTATAATATGTATCTTATTTTTTTTATATCCTGCTTTTACTAATTTATTCTTTGCCATTTGCTGATAATGTCCTATCAATATTGCGTGGTCAACATTAATATCCTTGGCAACTACATTACTCATCTCTTCGACTCTTTTAGGTCTGTCTTTTCTATGGTATAAGACTGCAACTTTAGTTACTTTATCTCCAATGATGTTATCATTTTTTAACATGTTATAAGTCATAATTATAGATTCTCTGTCATTTATTGCATGAGCATTAACATATGTTACATTTTTTCTATGCATTGATTTTGAAGACACCATAAGAGCTCCTGGATCAATATTAGATTTGACCATGCCATCAAGTGCAATTTTTTTAGAAATCTTTAGTTCATTTGCAAACGCAAGCCCAATTGCAAGATTTTCTTTATGCATATAAAAATTAAATTTCTTTAATTCCTTATCATTTAATACAGTAATATATTTCATAGATAATACAACTTTTGTATTTTTTTTTCTTGCTTCCCTCCTAATTATTTTAACAAACTTAGGTTTAATATCACCAATTATTAAAACGCCATTAGTTGGTATCATTTGGGAAAGAGAATTAGTTATTTCCTGCAGAGTTTCCCCCATTACATCAGTGTGGTCCAGTCTAACATTTGTAATTACACCAATATGTGATTTTAATATTTTTTCCTCGCAAATCCTTTGATAGGAAGGTTTTATTGCCATGCATTCAAAAACAATTGCCTCTGGTGTTTCTTCGTATTTTTTTAAATGATTAAGAACTTCCAACTGTTCATTAATATTAGCAACCCTGCGATTAATTATTCTCTCGGATCTTTTTGGACCGATAAGCCTAGCTGCGCTCCCTGTGGTTTTTGTCCATGTTTTATAACCTGCTTCCTCAAGAATTGAACCAAGCAATCTAGAAACTGTTGATTTGCCCCGAATCCCATTAACATGAATTCTTAAAGGTATTTGATCTAATAGGTTATCATGCTTTTTTTGATTAATAATCTCAATTATTGTAAAAAATATTAAAACTCCAATAAAAAATACGGTTTCTAAAATCATAAAATATCCTCAATTTTATTTTCGCTTTCCCTTCTTGAGAAATACATGAAAGGTATGGGAGTAATGATTAAAAACAAAATTATGTGAAGGTTGTGAAAATAGGATGCGAATACAACATATTCTTTTACCAAAGCAATTACAAGAGCTATTGATGAAATTCCAATTAAGCTCTTTTTTACCCATAGTTTTAATTGTCTTTTATATCTATTCTTTTTAGATCTTTTAATTTTGCCATTCCTTTTTTGAAGCAGCTGAGAAAACATTATTGCAGGAATTAATAAATAAAAGTAAAATAATTTTATGCGGAGAGGATAAGAGTTAAGTTCTACAAATTTCACAATTAAAAAAGTTACTGTCGCTACAAATAATGTTACAAACATTATCTGAAATGGAATGTGCTCTTTTTCAAATTCATTTGCAATCACTCCCGGTATTATTACGCCAAGAACTCTATATCCTAAAAAAGGCTCAAATTTAATAAAATTGTTTATAACAAATTCAACAAAAATTGCCATTACAAACCCGGTAAAAATCATATATGTAAATTTTTTTCTTCCAAAAAGAATTGTGTGTTTTTTAATAATTCGGTCTACTATCAAGTATGTTAGATAAGCAATAAAAAGAGTTACAAATAGATGAATTGGTTTTAATAAGAAAAGTGCCAGGTATCCTGGAACTATCATACCTCCTGGGGCGATTTTAAATCTTGTATAAAAAAGAAAACTTAAAAGTATACCGAGTCCAAAGGCTAACCTTGCAAATGTTACATCAAAAGCATATTGATATGCCATTTTATTTATTGACAGATACCCCCCATCTAATTTTCTTTACTTAGGAGTAGATAACAATTTATAAATGTTATCATATTTTTAAAAGAAAGAGTTAAATATTTAGAAATTTTCTGTTTAAATATGAAAAATATAATTTTATCAAACAAAGAAATAATTAAAGAAACTGTTAATTTTGAGAGGATAGTAAAACAGTCTATGCAGCAAAAAGCGCATCCTTTCATAAAAGGATTTAAAATATTTAAAGGGGATATTCCTGTAATAATATCTGCACCTCATTCTGCTAGAACTATAAGAAAGGGAGTGGTCAAGAAACGAGATTCAGTTACCGGCACTATTGCGTACTTATTGCATAAACTAACAGGTGCTTATGCTTTTGTGACGCTGCATTTAGATAAAGATTCCAATTACTATGAAGATACAAAATATAAAAAATATATTAAAAAAATAATACTTGAAAAAAATATAAAATTCTTAATTGATATCCATGGATGCTCAGCACAAAGGCCTTTTTCAATTGATTTAGGCACAAACCATCATGAAACAATAAAAAACATTGATAAAATTATTTCGATTTTGAAAAATTCTTTTAAAAAACAAGGTATTACAAAAGTAAATGAAGATTTTTTTAATTTTAAGCATGGAACTCAACAAACCATGACAATGTATGCATCATATTATATTCCGGCTGTTCAAATAGAAATAAATAAAGATTTAAGAAATTTTGACAATAATCCAGAATTATTCATATCTTTAATAAATGCATTAAAAGAAGCAGTGGGAAAAATATTGCATCTTTTAGAATCCTAAAACCTTGTCTGCTTCTTCCTTGATTCTTTGTTCATAATCAACTACTTTTTCGTCTTCAAGTTTTTCTGATGAGAGTGCTTTCATCAGCGACAAGATTATTTTTTTGTCAAAAGTTTCGGATTTATACTCTGACAATAATTTATCCTCAATTTTTTGAACAGAGTCTTCTGCAACTTGCACTTCTTCAAAATCTTTAGATGAAAGTTTTATTGAGTTTCGCATTACAAAGTACGCGCCTTTTTGATAGAGAGTTTTAAAAATTGTTGAAAAGTCGATATCTAATGCTTTTCCTGACTTTAGCAGGCCTTTAAGTCTTAACATCACGATTGTATCTACAAATTCGCGCTTTGAGATTTGGCTCATGATGTCTTGAGTCATTGCTTCTGGCGTCTTGTTTTCTACTACAAACTTGAATGCTTCCACGTTTTTTACCTGAACTGTTTTCTTTTGGATTTTGCCATTGTCATAGACAAAGTATGTGCCGTTTTTTAGTTCTTCAAGCTCTCTGTAATTGTTTGGAAACAAAGGCCCTGGGTACACTATGTTTTTGTAGCCATCAAGACTTTTTTCCTCAACGGTATGGACGTGTCCGCCAGCGTAATAGTCAAAACCTTTTGGCAAAAGACTTATTGGCTGGGACTCCATTTTCTCAAGGCTTTTTGGCTTTAGTTCTGTTATTGCTGTGTGAAACATAAAGATTTTGAAGCCAGTTTCTTTTTCTAAGTTTTTTGTTTCTAATGATTCATAGAATTTTTTTTCAAGGTTGCCTTTTTTTCCAAGCATGCCAACAATTTTTGCGCCTTTTTTGTCCTCTGTGAATTTCAAGTTTAGTTTTTTGTCTTTGACTTCTCCTTTTACAACGTTTACTAAAAGTCCGGCGTTTTCAAGGACGTCAAGCATTGTTCTTCCTGTTGGTGAAAAGTCATGAGAGCCTGGTATTGCATACACTGAAATGTCTGCGTCGCTTAATTTTTTTAGGCCTAAAACAACTGCTTTTAGTGCGTCTATTGGCGGGTGACTTGTGTTAAAGAGGTCCCCGGATATTAGTAAGAAGTCTGGTTTTTGAAGCAAAACGTCTTCTGTAAACTTTTCAAAAGACTTTATTGAGAGCGCCCTCATCTTTGGATCTCTCCAACCTCCGACGTGGCAGTCTGCGCAGTGTATGAATTTCAT
>JAAOYE010000025.1 GCA_018221175.1 Candidatus Woesearchaeota archaeon | reverse complement strand
TACTACGCTTGCCCAGATGGAACACAAGTAAATTATTGTAAAATGGTCATAAAAGAAGGTCAAACAAGTTGCGTAGATACTAATGGTGATGGGATTAATGATCATTGTTCAAGTGGCGGGGGGGGTTATTGTTTATGTGATGAAAACCCATCAAATCTATGTAAAGGTACATCAGGTGTAGGAGGAAACTCAGCTTCAACCGCACAGTATGTATGTTCTCATGAAGAAACAAAAACACTAAGAAGACACAGAGATCCATGTGACGAAGCAAGATGTAAAAGCGGAACTTTAAAGGAATGCAAAAAAAGTTCAAGAAGGAGATGGTATGTTTGGGGTAGAAGCCCTAGTTATTTTAGTGAAGTTTGCTCAGTAACAACAAAATACACAACTAAATGCTCAACTAATCCAGTCTGTAATCAAGGTGATGTGGTAGTTAATAAATTACTCTGTAAAGATAATGTACCAATTAATGAAAGTCCCTGTAAAAACGGATCTTGTATCATAAAAAGTGAAATTTGCAAAGAAGGTTCGTATCAGCTTACAAAAAAAGAAGGCAACTACTATTTTGGAGCACAGAGATGTAACAAAGGTGTTTGGACAAACGTCTAAGCACATTTTTTTTCTTTTTTTAAATTAGATTTATATAATAACCAATAATTCTAAACAGATTATGTACATATTCACAAACACTCTTGGAAGCTTTGTAATTGACGAGAAGTTTAAGATAGTCGAAAAAACAAATGACGATGAAAAACTTTTGAAAAAATACAAGGATGCAAAAAAGCCAACAAATCCAAAAGTAATAAATCATGTCTTAAAGCTTTTTAAGGACGACGCTAAAAAATTTTATGAAGTAAATATTTCAAACACAAAAAAGCTTATTTCAAAAAGTGTTAAAGATGACAACCTGATAATTTCGGCTATTAAAACCATTGAAGATTTGGATGTTACAGCAAACAGTCTTGCAAAAAGACTTAGAGATTGGTACTCATACTATCTTCCAGAAGCTGAAAACGATATTTATGATAACGAAGCATTTTCAAGAGTGGTCCTTGAAAAAAATAAGGATGTTCTAAAAAAAGAGCTTAAGATAGAGGATTCTATGGGTGCAGACTTAAAAAAATCAGATGTTGACTCAATGCTTTCTCTTGCAAAACTAATTCAGGAAATTTTTTCTCAAAGAAAACAAACAGAAGAATATGTAGAAAAAGTAATGAAGAGGTCATGTCCAAATTTTTTGGCAATCGTAGGTCCAAATATTGGTGCAAAACTCATCGCAAAAGCTGGTTCGATTAAAAAAATGGTTTTTATGCCTGCATCGACAATCCAGCTTCTTGGAGCAGAAGAAGCTCTTTTTAGACACTTAAAGACTGGTGCAAAGCCACCAAAATATGGCATACTTTTACAGCATCCCTTAGTTTCTAAAGCCAAGAAAAAAGATAGAGGAAAAGCTGCCAAAACCATTGCTGACAAGCTATCAATTGCCATAAAAGTTGATTATTTCAAAGGAGATTTTATTGGCGACAAACTTAGAAAAGATATTGAGAAAAAGATAGGTTAATTCTCAGAAAAATTGAATATGTGATATTCAAAATAATCATTGTTACAGGGATCTTCAGGATGATATGTATTTGATCCAAGTCTAAAATCTTTAGAATTAGAACATCCTTCTTGAGACTTAATATAAAACACTAAATATGGGTCAAAAGTTGCATCTTCAGGTCCAAATTCATATGTTTCACTAAAATCGCCTTTTGCCTTAATTTCAATAGACAAGTTAATAGAAGGAGGGTCGATTTTTGTATTTGGAGGTATCTCAATTCTTATAAGACCATCAGATGAGACAATCTCCTGGGATAAGGCAATATTTGTTTCTATTATTTTCTCCACTTTTGAAAGTATAATTATTAAAGCTGAAGACTGGGCATCGATAACTGCTCCTTTTATCTCAAATTTAAAAACACCGTTAACAATGTTATAATTACAATAATAATAAGGAAATTTGTCAAATTTTATGTAGTCAGCTTTGACTCCAAAAATATCTTTATTCCCTATTAAAAACACGTTTTTATTTTTATCTCTTAGACTGTCTGCAATTAAGGGGTTGTTTTTTACAACTGAAAGTCCTAAAACATCCTGTCTAGACATATCAAATGCACAAAAGGTTTCATAATTTGACGGCACACCGTATGTTAGCTCTTTTACAGAGCCAAAGTTTGAGGCAGCTGCCTGAGTTTCCTTTAAAAAATCAACTTCAAAAGTTTTTAATTTGGACTCCTGTGAAAGTTTTCCAAAAGAGCTTATACCTTTGTACCCCAAAAAAATTATGAGTCCTCCAACAATAATTGCAAAAGCGTAAATCATTACCTGCGATGATATTTGCCCTCTTTTTTTCATACAATCTTTCTTGAAATGGATTGTTTAAATAATTTGCTACAAAAACCTTTTATATTAAAACCTTTAAGATAGATATTATGGAGCATAAAAAAGAGGTGAAAGAGAAAAAACTAGATATTTCTGAAAACATTTTCTTAAAAGATGAGCATGTCATCTATCACAACGGCGACATTTTCATAACTAATAGAAGGATTATCAAACACGGTAGCGGGATGTTTTCAAAGTTTCACGAGTTTTTCTCTGAAGACTATCAGGATATGGACCTGCAAAAAATTGTGTCTGTTAAGATTGAAGAGCAGATGAATCTTGGCTTTGTAAAGATTGGAACATTGTTTTTGCTACTAATACCCTTTGTTCTTTTAATCGGCGAGATAACAGCTCTTGAAAGATATGTCTCGTTTATAACTTTTTATGCAACACAAATGGGTATTGTTCTTTTATTTTTATCACTGCTTTTTTATGTTGTGTCTTTTGCAAAAAAAAGAAAAGTCATGTCAGTATTTGGAGAGGGTTCTGCTAGAATGGATTTTCATGAGTATGACCACAAAGACTTTCTTGCAATAAGAAATCACCAATATCATAATAAATAAACAAATGATAGTATAAAATATGATTAATATTGAGGGGGTATATCATTTCAACACAACGCTTGCATGGAAAAGAGTCGCCACCTAAAAAAAATCCTTTTACAGTTCTATACAAAGACTTCAAGAGGATATACAAAGCATATCCAAAAGAAACACTTCTTACAATCACAGGACTAGTTGCACTTGTTATTTTAGTCCAGATAAAACCACTTTTGTTCTTCTTGTTTTTTTTAGCAATTGACAGGATTGTGCAGTGGCTTTTTAAATCAACTGACTTTAAGCTTGGTATAGAGCAAGTTTCGATAATATCAATATTGTTTGGCTATTACTATAACCTATTTCTAGCGTTTGCAGCAACTGTTGTTTTTATTGTGATGCATGAGCAAAGAAACATCAAGTTTAACTTTACTGCTGCTGGCATTAATGGTATTATCTGGCTTGTTTTCCCGTTTGCTGCAAAAATTTTTGCAGTTTTTGGTGTTCCTATTACAACAGTTGGATTTATATTACCTATTGCAAGGTGGATTATTAAAGAAAGCGCGAATGTTTTGATTGGGTTTCAGGTCCATAATGTCCATATAAATCTTATGAATCTTATATACCAAATTTTCTTCTTTAGGTATCTTGGAGTGTTTTTTGGCGCGATTCTGCTATAAGATTTAAATAAACAAGCAAAATTCTGTGATTTTATGAAAGAATTAAGAAAAGAGTTTCCAAACGTATATTATGAAGAAAGAAGAGGCAAAAAAACGCTATTTACTAAAAACACCTTTAAAAAAAATGATTATAGACGTTGGGACAGTGAAAGAAGCAAACTATGTGCAGCAATACTTAAAGGAGTCTCACAAATCGGTATTAAGGAAGGAAATATAGTTTTATATCTTGGTGCGTCTTCTGGTACTACTCCAAGCCATATTTCTGACATTGTTGGCAAAGACGGGTTTTTGTTTGCAGTGGAGTTTTCACCAATAATGGCAAAAGACCTTGTGTTTTTAGCAGAAAAAAGAAAAAACATTGCGCCAATACTAGCCGATGCAAACAAGCCAATCACTTATTCTAAATTAGTCACACAGGCTGATGTTGTTTATCAGGACATTGCGCAAAAAAACCAGTCAGAAATCTTCTTAAAAAACTGCGAGATGTATTTAAAGCCTGGTGGATTTGGTCTTTTGTTTGTCAAGGCGAGAAGTGTTGATGTTGCAAAAAAACCAAAAGAAATCTTTATGCAGGTCAGAAAAGAGCTTGAAAAAGAAGTTGTTATCGTTGATTACAGAGAGCTTGAGCCTTATGAGAAAGACCACTGTGTTTTTGTTGTTAAAAAGAAATAAGTTTACTTTTCTATTGCCCCATCAATTTTTACTATGACTTTTTCTATTGGAACATTCTTTTTTGAGTCTTCAACTGCTTGTTCTACAGCATGATAAAGTCCTGTGCAGCACGGAACTTCCATTATTGCCGCTGTTACTTTTTTTATGTTGTTTTGCTCTATTATTGCCTGAATCTTTTCTTTATAAGCAGAAACATCATCAAGTTTTGGACAGCCTATTGCAACGCTTTTTCCTCGCAAAAAGTCTTGGTGAAGGTTTGGGTCTACAAATCCAACGCAGTCTGCTGCAATTAAAAGATTTGAATTGTTAAAAAACGGTGCGTGTGGTGGAAGCAGATTAAGCTGTATTGGCCATTGTGCCAGCTCTGATTCATTGCTTGATTTAAATGTTTTTTTATGGTGTTTTTTTTCAATAGTTTGAAGCGTTGAGCCTGAACATCCGCATGGCAGAACATCATTTTTTTGATAATCTGGTATTTTCAGGTTGTTTTCTTTTAGATAATTTATTGCCTGGTTTAAAAATTTGGTCTGGTTATGCTCGGCTAAGTGGTGAAGATGCGCTTTTAATGTGTTTTCTCCCTGCTTGACAATGTTTGCCATGACTTTTCTTTCATCGTAGGATTTTGCATCTCTTTTTGTTATTGTGATTGCGTCTTTTGGACAGTGCCCGATGCATGCTCCAAGCCCGTCGCATAAAAGGTCGCTTACAAGCCTTGCTTTGCCGTCAATGATTTGAAGCGCGCCTTCTGGACAGTTTGGAATGCAAATGCCGCAACCGTCGCACTTTTCTTCATCGATTTCAATAATTTCTCTTTTTGCCATTTTCGTTTAGACATATTATTTTGTATATGAGTTTTGCAAGAGAATATGCTTCTGACTCAAAATTTTGAGTTGGAGCAAATTCAACTACATCACAACCTATTATTGATTTCTTTTTAAATATTATCTTTAAAATGTTTATTATATCATTCCAGAAAAATCCTCCGGGCTCTGGAGTTCCTGTATTTCTAATGAAGCTTGGGTCAAAAACATCTACGTCAATTGAAACATACACTTTGTCTTTTAATTTTGAAAGTAATTCATTTAATTTATTTTCGTCATATTCATATGCTTTTATCATGTATGCATTCTTGTTTTCTTCTAAAAATTCTTTTTCTGAAGTATCCATTGAACGAGTACCTATTACTCCAACGCCGTGTTTTTTGCAAAGCCTTCTACAGACGCATGCATGATTTAGCTTTGAGTTGTTCCATGAATATCTTAGGTCAGCATGTGCGTCTAAGACTATTACATCAAAATCATCTTCGATGCCATTTATAAGACTGGTTGTGACTGCGTGGTCGCCGCCAACGCCAATAATAAATTTTTCTTTTTGTTCTCTTACTTTTTCACTAATTATTTTCATTGCTTTTTTGGGCTCTTCATTCATCAGGTTAAGTGGTTCTAAAACTCTTATTCCGTTTGTATATCCTTCAATATCAAATTGTTCATCGTAGTACTCTAGGTGTTTTGATGCTTTGATAATCTCTTTTGCGCCATTTGATGCTCCTTTGCCATATGTAACATCTTTTTCGTATTCTATTGGTATGATTACGTACTTTGATTTTTCATCGCTGTATTCTTTTGGCAGATTCATAAATTTCACTTTACTACCTCTGTCTTCATTTTTTCAAGATCGCAAAAGTCTGATGAAAAATTATAGGCGCCAGCGTTTAGAAAAACAAGTTTGTCATCTACTTTTGGGTTTTTTAGATAAACTCTATATCTAAATAAATCCATAGAGCATGGTGTTACTCCTTTAACAACATAAGGTTCTCCTTTCCCTTCTCCTTCAACCAGAAGCTTTACTGGAACAACAATTGCATCCATGTCTGTGTTATAGACAGATGCATTCACAATTATATTATTTTCATGTATTCCAATAATTGTTGTCTCTAATTTACAGGATGGAGCTGCGATGAACCTTCCAGGCTCCAAGATTAGCTTTATATCCTTTTTATTCAGCCATTTTTTTAGCTCAGAAATTTTTTTAAAGATTGAATCGAAAACTTTGATATTGGTGTTTGCATATCCAATTGGAAGCCCCCCGCCAATATTTACATAATTAATTATTTCTAATACTTCTTTTTTAAGAAGGTTTGAAAGCTCATATTCGATGTTCCACTCACTCATATTTTGAGTTTTTCTATGGAAATGAACGCCAAGCGTTTTTATTTTCTTATTATCTTTTAATTCTCTTATTTGTTTATTGATTACCTCTGACTTCATTCCAAACACAAAGTATTTCTCTGTTCTAATAGAAAGTTCCTTTAATCTCATTCTAAGAAGCAAGTTGATTTTCACATCATTTTCTTTTAGAAACTCAAGAAGAACATCAAGGTCTGGTTCGTTGTCGACAATAAACCAAGAAATTTTTCTATCAATTAGACCTTTAATGCGTTCATTCGTCCACGCCTGCGCCAAAAAAATTATTCTTGAAAAATCTTTGACATGTTTTAGCTCGTTTTCAAAATGAACACTAAACATTGAGTCTGTTTCTTTTTCAAGTATTTTTGTTACGTCTTGATTTGTCTTTGAGCTGTAGCTGACAATGTCTGCGAAGCTTTTTACTTTGTTGTACTGCCCTATTGCTTTTTTCTTTGACAAGATAAATTTTGGATTATTCATAGTAATTTATCCTCATCAAGCTGTTCAAGAGCGTTAATCATTGCAAGAGGAAACGTTATTGTCACGTCACCAATGACTGTTGCAACGTCGCTGTCATCTTTTACCTTGCCCCAGCTCTTTGCTTCGTTTGTTGTGGCGCCGCTCATCGAGCCAGAAGTTTTATGGGCTGTTGTCATGTAAACCGCGTATTCTGCGCCGCCGTTTAGAAGTGTTGCTAAAATTGCGTGGTGCTTTGAAATTGAGCCGCCAAGCGCAATTACCCCTTTTTTTTCATCGTGGCTTGTTGACAAAAGAATGTTTCCAAAGTCTTTTACAATGTCGACTGTGAAGTCCTTATGCTTTTGCTGGAAAAGATAAAGATGAAAGCCAAACGAACCGTCAGTTATTGCCGGACAAAATATTGGAACATTGTTTTTTGCAGCCTGATAAAGTATAGAATCTTCATCTTTTAGCATCAAACCGATTTCTTTTAGCATATCTGATACTGTCCAGCTCTTTTGTTTTTTGTAAAGCTTGTCTAGAATTGGCATCATCATATCTTCAAACTTCATGTAAGACTCGTTGTTGATTAAAAGGTTGCCAACCCTGTTTACGCCTTTTTCGTGCAGCTCGACATCGTCTGTGGAAAACTTTCCTATTGCAAATCTTTCTCCTGTTGCTTTCATTATGTCTTCTTCAATTCCCCCAACTGTTGTTACAATGATATCTGCCATTTTAAGACTGATTAGCTGGGCAAAAAATCCTCTAAGCCCCGATGTTACCATGTTTGATGTGAATGTAAAAAAGATTTTTGCTGAGTTTTTTTTCATCTTGACAATGACATCAGCTGCTTTTTTTAGCTCAACGCTTTGAAAACCAAGATTTCTATAATTATCTACAGCCTCTTTGACCGTTATTCCTTTTTTCCATTTGAAATCAGATACGTATTCCATAATTATCACCAAAAATATTTTTAGAGAGAATAAGGACTATGCAGAAAAATGTTCTTAACTGTGTTCTCTCTTGATAAATTTCATTAATTATTAGAAAAGAGGGGTTATTTTTAAAATTATTCTTTTAAAAGCGTTAGATTTATAATCTGTCACCACTTCTTAATGCTAAAAATGTATGAACTAAGACAGGAATGCATAGTAAACGCCCTCCAAAAAAAAGGAGCGATGATAGGCAGAGAACTAAAAAGAAAAGTTGAAATCCCATATGAAAATAGAAAAAATGTCATGAATTTATGGGGTCTATGTACATTAAACCAAGACATCTTTATGGAAAGGGCATCTGCAACAAGATATATGAGAATAGAGAAATGGTCAGGGTATCCCCGCCTCTCACCCTCAATACCAAGAGAATTCAGTGATTACTCCATTGTTGGGTTAGATGAGACAGAAGTAAGAGAAAAAACCAGAGAATTGAAATCGCATATTGATAGGATAAATATTGCAAAAAAGGAGGATGCTCAAAACATTATTAAATTTATTGATAATAATACAGGACATAATCTTACAGATTATTTTTGTTTTTTATTGGCAGGCGATGTAGCTTATAACATGGCCCATTCCGAACTCCGTGAAGGGCATGACGGCAGATTGTATAATGGTTCAGATATTGACCTAATCGCTATTCATTCAATTGATGCTGGTTCTGATCTTGTCAAAAAAGTTGGAGATTTAATATTTACTCAGAAAATGAGGTATCGCCAACCACCTCATAAAGAAGAAGTGGATTTTAAATTAAAAGATATTGATGTAGTCAAAGAACAAACTGGCATGACCTCAACTGAAGATTTAATAGCATGTAAAATAATGAATGAAAGCCTCTTTCTTTATGGTAATAAAAAGTTGTATCAAAAAGTTATTGAAATACTTAAAGAAAAAGGTGCTTTAGACAAGCTTGAAGAGCTTCATGAGCAAGCCATCTTAAACAGAAATAGAGAAGAGCAAGAAATTCTAAACAATCTAAGAGTATAACAACCATACTGTAACCTTTAAATATAACTCTTATTTCAACATTTAAATGGGACTAAAATTATTCAATACATTAAGTAGAAAAAAGGAAGATTTCAAGCCATTTCGTGGAAAAAGTGTGGGTATGTATTCATGCGGGCCAAACAATAAGTCGCGAAAGTAACTTTTTGGGCAAGCCGTATATCATTACGCACACATTGGAAATCTTCGAACATAC
>JAAOYE010000024.1 GCA_018221175.1 Candidatus Woesearchaeota archaeon | reverse complement strand
CCAGAAGATGTCAAAAGCGATGATATCGCACAAGACATAGAAAAAGCCTTCTACGGCAAGACAAGCACAAAAAAGAAGTCCTTTAGCAAGGCATTAACATTCATTGTTATTTTTGGAGTGTACATATACATCACTGTCAACACCGAACATTACGCCTTAAAGGCGATGATCATGGTATTTGGCCTGGTTTTTTTAGTTTTAATCTTTCAGCATATTGTTTTGCCAAGCCTAAAAAAGGCAGGAAAGAAAGGAAATATTCAAGACGTATTAAAGTCCAAGGGCCCCTAAAACTTTTTCTTTGTTAAAATCTTCTAAATCCGCGTAAGTTTGCCCTGTCCCAATAAACATTATCGGTTTTTGCGTGACATAAGAAATCGATACTGCAGCGCCTCCCTTTTCATCAACATCGACTTTTGACAAGATTATGCCGTCAATGCCTACTTTTTCATTGAATGTCTTTGCCTGCTCAACAGCATCGTTTCCGGTAAGGGAGTCGCCAACAAAAATCTTCAAGTCAGGACTTGCAACTCTCACGACTTTTTCAAGCTCTTCCATCAAATTCACATTTGCATGAGAGCGTCCAGCTGTGTCAATTAAAACAACATCCATGTCCTTTGCTTTTGCATGCTCAATAGCATCGTATGCTACTGCTGCAGCGTCTGCGCCGTAGTCATGCTTTATCATCTTAATTCCAAGCTTGTCAGCGTGCTCTTGCAGCTGCTGGATTGCCGCCGCCCTAAACGTGTCGCACGCAGCAATTACTACGCCAAGCTTTTTTTCTTTTAGTTTTGATGCAAGCTTTGCAAGGTTTGTCGTCTTCCCGCTTCCATTGACGCCGACAAAACAAATGACATACGGCTTTTTCTTTTTTGCCGCCTTAAACACGTCAATTTTTTCTGTTTTGAAAAGTTCCTCAATGGAATTTTTTAGCGACTCTAAAACCACTGCTTCTGTTTTTGTTCTTGCGACCTTTTCAGATAGGAGGTTTTGCTTCATGTCTTCTTTTATTTTTTCAATAACCTCTACTGCCACGTTGTTTTCAAGCATGGCAACTTCAAGATCAAAGAATAACTCCTCAAATTTTTCTTGTGAAAGAGTCTTTTTTGTGACAACGTCTGTGATTTTTGTAAATATAGTTTTTTTAGGAATATCTTCTTTCTCTTCGACAGGAACTTCTTCTTTTGGAATAGAAATTGCTTTTTTTATTTTATCTAAAAACCCTTTTTTCTCCTCTTTTACCTCTTCCTTTTTAATTTCAGGCTTTTTTTCTTTCTTCTCAACAACGTCTGTTTTTGAAGAAGGAGTTTTCTCAACTGCTTTTTCAATAACTTTTTCCTCTACTTCCTGCTCTACTTTCTTTGTAAATTTACTTACAGCGTCTTTGAGCTTCTTTTTTAGAAATCCAAACATTTTCACTCTGACTTAAGTTCTTTTTGAATAGCAGCTGCTTGTGCAATCATTTGCTGCAGGTGCAAAATAGCTTCTTCCTTGTATTTTTCTATGTCTTTTGCCTGTTTTTTTAGCATTTGTTTTGTTTCTTCAACTGTTTTTTCAACTACTGCGCCGCCGCCAACATTCACGCTAAGCGTTTTTGTGTCTTTTATCTGCGCTTTTGCAAATATCCCATTTGCTACGGGCACCAATATTTCACAGCCTGTCTTAACTTCAGTTAGCTCTGCGAGGCTTTCTATTACCATGCTAACACCCATATTCTGCTCTTCTATTTGCATTAGCTGCTGCTCAAACTGCTTGATTTGTGCGTCAATCATTTGAAGTTCCATCATTTTCTGGGCTCTTTTTTGTTCATCTTTTCTTGCCACTAAAAATCACCTATGTCTTAATAAAGCCAAGCGCTCTGTCAGCGTTTTGTATCTCAGGTCCTCCAGAAATGTTTCCTATTATAAAACCGTTGCTGTTTGCAGCAAGGCCAGACTTTATGTAGGGAGAGCCAAAGTTGACTGTGCCAATAGTAGCCTCAACGCCGATTGTTTTTTCTACAAGTTCTAATTCAGAGTCTTGGGCGTCCCTGTGTATTAAGCATCCTTTTTTTGTAGCGACGCACAGGGCGCCAACTGTGGATAGGCCTGCGATTTTTGTGATTTTTACAGGCACACCGAGTGCGTTTTCTATTTGTTTTTGCTGAGTCTTGTTAAATTCCGGGTTAACAACGCATCCCTCATCTGACGCTAATATGTTGTTTCCAAGCGCTGTTAGCTTTGTTTTTATAACTTCATATTTTATCTT
>JAAOYE010000023.1 GCA_018221175.1 Candidatus Woesearchaeota archaeon | reverse complement strand
CTGGCAAGTCTGATAGTTCACCTCTGCTTTCGTTTGTTGAAATAAAGATATAACATTAAAAAAAACAAAGTAAAGGCAAGTCTGAAGCGCAGGTTTTTGTGGGCTGGGACTCGTATGTTTGTCAAAAATAGAAAAAGGACCATCAGATATTAATTTTGTATTTTAATTTTCTTGATGGGATAAGGCTGTAAAATTTAGCGGGACTAGATACATTTCAAATGATATCGAGCACAAGAAAACACCACAGCCTTATATTTTCTTACGAGTCTGGACAAAGTATCGAAGGCTGCATCACATTTTTGTAAGCCTGTATCAAAACACGAGTGAAGACTGTGAAGGAATCCCTTAAATAATTGTTAAACTAAAACATTAAACCAATGAAAGTAAAAAGACAAAATGTGGGGATTGATGTTTCTAAGGGCACACTTGCCATATGTATGGTATTCCTTAATGAGGATTTTGAGATTAAAATTAAGGCATCAAAAACATTCCCGAACACAGCCAAGGGCTTTTCTGAATTACTCACTTGGGCGAACAGGAAAAAGGATAGTGACGTGGATTTGAGTTTCACCATGGAACCAACAGGGGTTTACTATGAGGGCCTTGCCTATTATCTATTTGAAAAAAAGCAGTGCGTTCATGTCGTATTGCCAAACAGGGCAAAAAAATATTCCGATAGCCTCCAGGAGAAAGCAAAGACAGACAAACTGGATGCAAAGGCCTTAGGCCGTCTTGGCGCAGAAAGGAAACTGGATAAATGGCATGTGGGTTCACCAGTTTACAGGAAGCTAAAAATATTGACCAGGGAAAGAAATGCACTAATAAAAGAAAGGACAGTTTTTCAAAATCAGCTGCACGCATTAAATCATTCTGCAGATCCGTTCAAGAAATCAGTTACCCGCTTAAAGCAAATAATCAGGTTTATTAACAAGCAAATTAAAGCCATTGAAAAAGATTGTGAGAATATTGTCAATAAGTATGAGATGGTCAAAGCTAAAGTTGATAAGGTAACGACCATCCCGGGAGTTGGCTTTATCACAGCGATTGTTGTTATAGCAGAAACACATGGATTTGCCCTAATAACCAGCATAAAACAGTTGGTCTCTTATGCAGGGCTTGACATTAGGATCAGGGAGTCAGGTAAATGGAAGGGAAAACCGAAAATAACCAAAAAAGGGAATGTTCAAATACGTAAGGCCTTGTATTTTCCTTCTTACACATCTATTAAATATTCTGAGACCAGTGCCACGTTTTATAAAAGGCTTTTTGAAAGGAAAGGCAAATCCATGATAGCTGCTACAGCAGTTCAAAGAAAGCTTCTTGGACTGATTTATACGTTGTGGAAAAATGACACAACTTATGTTGAGAACTATCAACGGAGCAAAGCTGCGTAAATGCATAAAACTATCGGACATCAGGTAATGTTGAGGCCAAGGCCTTCTTTCGGCTTTTTTCGTGAAGCAAAAAAAGTAGTGGGAGAACTAGCTCCCACTACGCAAGATAGACTTCAGTTCAAAGTATCGACCAAAGCCTTCTTTCGGCTGATGTCAAAATTAATAAAACTCTTTGAAAAAAATGAAAATAAATTAGGATTTTAACACAGTATCTTGTGCCTG
>JAAOYE010000120.1 GCA_018221175.1 Candidatus Woesearchaeota archaeon | reverse complement strand
GCAGTTATGTTAAGAAGGGCAATGAAACTTAAACTCATATTAATCTTTTTTGGGATTACTGCTTTTGCTATAATGCTGACTGGATATCTCTTCAACATATTACAGAATATTATGACATGAGTAAAAATGGTAAAAAATATATTATTTGTATGCACTGAAAACTCTGCAAGAAGCCAATTGAGAACTATAGGGAAGTGAGGGATAATATTGAAAGTAAAATCAAAGAATTGATTTCTGGATTAGATTAGTTAAATCCAAAAACTATATATATGAACATATGAACACTTACTCATATGACTAAGAAAGATGTTTGTGAGATTCAGTATGTGAACAAAAAGGCGGTAGCAGAGGTAAGATCCAGAATGCTAGACAATAATACTTTTTCAAAGATGGCTGAAAGATTCAAACTCCTTGGCGACCCAACAAGAGTAAAGATTTTGTTTATACTATCTCAAAAAGAACTATGCGTTTGCGATATAGCCGCATTGCTAAAAGCATCGCAATCCGCTATCTCTCATCAGTTAAGAGCGCTAAGAAATTCAAATCTTGCGAAAAGCAGAAAAGAAGGGAAAATAGTGTATTACTCTCTTGCTGACGAGCATGTAATCAAATTAATTGATATGAGCGTAAAGCATGCAGAAGAATAATCAAAGGTGTTAATGATGGTAAAAATAAAAATCGAAAGCAGCAAACAATATTTTATCTGTGAAGAATGCGGATTTGGATATGCGAAAAGAGATTGGGCTGAAAAATGTCAGGGATGGTGTAAAGAACATAAAAGCTGTAACCTTAAGATAACTAAACATTCTAAGAAAATGATAGATGTGTAAAAAGATGTATGATAAAGATGTTCCAGGAAAATGTTGCTCTTCTTGTGCAACAGACATATTCGAAGAGAAAGAGCCTTTTTGGAAAAAAAAGAAAATTCTTATTATTGCGGTATCAGGCATCATCTTAGCTGCTGGATTATATTTTGAGTTTTTAACGGAGCAGTATTTGCTTTCTCAAATTTTATTTTCAATTGTAGTGTTAGTCTCAGGCTATGGCATCATAAAGAGAGGATTTCTTTCTGTGTTGAAAAAGAAATTGGACATGAATCTATTGATAACTATTGCAACGATTGGCGCTTTTTTGATAGGTCATGGCGAAGAAGGTGCAGCTGTAATGTTTTTATTTTTCCTAGCAGAATTTTTAGAAGATTACGCAGCTGAAAGAGCAAGAAAATCAGTTGCTTCGCTCCTGAAGCTCGCACCAGAGACTGCATTAGTGAGAAGAAATGGGAAAGAAATAGCAATGCATGTTAATTCAGTTAAATTGGGTGATGTAATAATAGTAAAGCCAGGTGACAGAATAGCTCTTGATGGGGTGGTGATCAAAGGCAATTCATCTGTGAACCAAGCGTCAATAACAGGAGAAAGCATGCCGGTTAGCAAAGCAAAAAGAGATAATGTTTTTGCCGGAACAATAAATGAAGAAGGCTATCTTGAAATACGAGTAACTAAAAAATCTGATGAAACAATTCTATCAAAAATTGTAAATCTTGTAAAAGAAGCTCAAAAACAGAAGTCAAAAACAGAAGTCTTTATTGATAAATTTGCAAGATATTATACACCTATTGTGATAGTTCTAGCATTTCTTTTAATGGCAATTCCAACCCTTGTGTTTGGCCATCCTTTTGATGAATGGTTTTACAAAGGGCTTGTATTATTGGTTGTATCATGCCCATGCGCGCTTGCAATATCAACTCCAGTATCAATGGTTTCTGCAATTACTTCGGCTGCGAAGAATGGGGTTCTCATCAAGGGAGGCAATTATATTGAAGAAATCAGAAAAGCAAAGGTTGTTGTTTTTGACAAGACAGGCACATTGACAGAAGGAAAGCCAGAAGTTACAGATGT
>JAAOYE010000119.1 GCA_018221175.1 Candidatus Woesearchaeota archaeon | reverse complement strand
TTTACACCCCATACTGTTTCTTGTATTCCATCATGTTATTATGTGTTTTCTCATCGATGTATGATTTGCCATCTACTCGGTTATTGTAAAGAAGCTCGACGATTTCATCAAAGTCAATGATTGAGACAATTTTTACACCAAGGCTTTCTTCAAGCTCTTGTATTGCCGACTTTTCTCCTTGTCCTTTCTCTTTTCTATTCACACTAATTATTATCCCGTTAATCTTCGGGTTCCCGTTTGTTTTAAGGATATCAACAGTTTCTTTTACAGCTGTGCCTGCGGTTATGACGTCATCAATAATAACAACTCTCATCTCACTATTTAGCTCTGTGCCAACAAGCGTGCCTTTATCTCCATATTCTTTTGTTTTTTTTCTGTTAAATGAGTATCCTTTGTTGACACCAAGTTTTGAAAGTTCCATTGACGCAGCAACGCATAAAGGTATCCCTTTGTAAGCTGGTCCATAAAGCACGTCAAAATCTTCTCCAAATTCTTTTTTTATTGCCTGCGCATAATAAGAGCCAAGCTTAGAAATCCCATCACCGTCCTTAAACATTCCGGTATTGATAAAATAAGGGCTTATCCTTTTGCTTTTGAGTGTGAACTCTCCAAATTTCAATGCTCCAGATTTTACCAAAAACTCAATGAATTGTTTTTTGTAGTCTTCCATTTTTAACAATAACTAAACTTTTGTTTTTTACCGCACGGTCCTCTTTTGTATTTATTGAATTCAGTTATCTTTTTAACTGTTTGTTTGTCAAGCACAGACCCTTCTTTGCATATTCTTATTCCTAGCGGGTCAACAACGCACTGGCCGCAGATACCAAAACCGCATTTCATGTATCTTTCCATTGAAACCTCGCAGCATATCTTGTTTTTTTCTGCGATTTCTACTACTTTTGCCATCATGATCTCTGGACCGCAAGTATATACTATGTCAAACTTTTTCTTTTCAAGTTCTTTTTCAAGTGCTTGTGTTGCAAATCCTTTGTATCCAAAGCTGCCATCATCAGTGCACGCTATCAGCTTCATTTTTTTGCCTTTAAATCTGTTTAAAAACATGAGTCCTTGCTTTGTGTTTGCACCTATAATAAATGATACATTCTTGCCTTTTTTCATTAATTCTTCAGCTAAAAACGCCATCGGGGCAGAGCCGCACCCCCCTCCAACAAGACAGACATTTTTTCCTTTTTCTGAGAAGCTTGTCCCATATGGGCCTTGTATTCCAAGTTTGTCCCCTTTTTTTACCTTCATTAATTTGTTGGTAAACTCCCCTATCCCAGACACAGTCACACCAAAACTTTTTTGGTCTTGATAGCTGATAGAAAATGGTTTTAGATTTACACCTGGAAGCCAAAGCATGATAAACTGTCCTGGACTAGCATTTAACTCAATATCAAACCTGAATGTTTTCAAATCTTTGCCTTCATCAACTACTTCTGCGACATCCAACACAATTGGGTTTTCCTGCTTGTCTTCACACATTGTGAGCTGCACCTATCAATTCTTTTAAGTTTGAATATCCTTCTTTTTTCATGAAAACTTTGATCTCGTCTGAGACTTTCTTAAAAACATCAATGCCCCTATAATAAACGCCTGTGCCAATTCCAACTGCGGATGCTCCTGCCATCATCATCTCAACTGCATCCTCTCCACTTATCACACCACCAGTGCCAATAATTGGGATTTTTACAGAGTCATAGATATCATATACTGCTTTCACAGCTATTGGCTTTATTGCTGGGCCAGATATCCCTCCAGTCTTATTTGATAGTATTGGCAGTTTTGTCCTAATATCAATTGCAAGACCAGGACCAGCAGTATTTATCGCATTAATCGTACTTGCACCAGCTTTTTGGACGATTTTGGCAATCTTGGCAATGTTAGCAACATTAGGCGATAACTTAACAATAACAGGTATTTTAGTGTTTTTAACCACTTCTTTTGTTACGTCTCTTGCGGCGTCTGGGTCTGTAGCAAATGGTTTTCCAAATTCAGCTTCGACGTTTGGACACGAAATATTTGCTTCAATTAATGCCGGATTTGTTTTTGAGATTTCTTTTGAAAGCACGCCAAACTCAGAAACTTTGCGGGCAAAGATGCTTGCTATTACCGGCGACCTCGAATTTTTTATTGCATACACAACTTCTGGCATGGAAAGCTTGATTCCCTGATTTGAAAGACCTACCGCGTTCATTCCATAATGCTTTGTTGTAATCATTATTGGACCAGGATGCCCTTTTCTTTCTTCCAGCCCTATAGATTTTGTTGTAACCGCACCAGCACCGTTTTTAGATACGTTAACAAGTGATGCACCAGAAACACCCATTATACCAGAAGCAAGAACTGTTGGGTTTTCAAGTTTGACACCACAAATACTAGTTTTTAGCATTAATAACCACTTCTTTTCCTTTAAATTCATCCATCACATTGCCGTTGTCATAGACTATGTTCCCCCCTACGATTGTCACGGTTGACCAACCTTTTAATACTTTTCCGTCGTAAGGACTCCATTTGCATTTGGTAAGCTGCTTTTCATTTTGTATCTCATCTTTTTTATCCATATCAATTATTACAAGATCAGCGTCACATCCCTTTTTGATTTTTCCTTTATTCTTTATGTCAAAAATTCTTGCAGGGTTTGTTGACATTAATTCTTCAACTTTTTTTAGGCTTATCTTTCCTTTGTTTACAGCGTCTAACATTAGTGCTAAAGCATTTTCGATTCCCGGGACACCAGAAGGCGCTTTCCAATACCCTTGTTCTTTTTCTTCGATTGTGTGCGGTGCGTGGTCAGTGCCAATAGTGTCTACCACCCCTTTATTTATCCCCATCCATAACGCTTCCACATCCATTTTACGTCTCAAAGGCGGATTCATCTTTGCAAAGTTGCCCTGTCGTTCAAGCTCATGATACTCCATGAAAAGATGATGTGGTGTTGCCTCGCAATAAACTTTTACTCCTTCTTTTCTTGCTTTAGAAATGAGCTCTAATTCTTCTGTTGTTGATGTGTGGCAAATATATACTTTATTTTTGTATTTTTTTGCAAACTTTATTGCTTTTTCAACTGCTGTTTTTGCAGCAAGGCTGCTTCTAATCTTGGCATGCACAAACGGGTTTGTTTGATTTTTGTTTTTTTCTTCGTTTTGTTTTATTATGTCTTCGTTTTCTGCATGGATTGTGATTAGTTTGCTTGAGTTTTTGAAAACATTCTTCAAATCCTTGTCTTTGTCTACAAGAAGAGATCCTGTTGTTGAGCCCATGTAAAGCTTGTAAGAAGGAACATTATCAAGCTGATTTAATATTGTCACATTCTCATTGGTGAGTCCAAGATGAAACCCAAAGTTCACAAGAGAGTGTTTGCAAACATATTCTTTTTTTTCTTCAAGACTTTTTTTATCAACAGTTGAAGGAGTTGTGTTTGGCATGTCAATCACTGTTGTGTATCCTCCTTTTACAGCTGCAGCAGACGCTGTTTCCCACTCTTCTTTGTGCAGTCCGCCAGGATATCTAAAGTGCACGTGAGGGTCAATAAGTCCAGGCAATACAAATTTTTCTTTTACATCAATAGTTTTCCCATCATATTCAACAGATTTCCCTACTTCTTTTATCTTTCCGTCTTTAATAAGAATATCTACTGTAATTTCGTTTGCCAGTCTGCAGTTTCTTAGTAAAATAAGTCTCCCCCTCAAAATGTTTTTAGATTATCTCAAGCTCGTTTGAGAATACTTTCTCACAATATTTGCATTTTACTATAATTGGATCTTGCGAGAGCGTAAAAAAATGGGTTTCTACAGGCTCGTTGTTTGTTATGCAATTATAGTTGCCGCATTTCGCAACACCAACAAATTCCTTTGGAAAGTCAATCTCAAACTTTTTTTTCACATCATAATCTTTTATTAGTGCTATTGTTGCTTTTGGAGCTACAAAGCTCACTTTGTTTAATTCTTCTTTTGAAAGTTCTTTATCAGCAACTTTGATAATGCCTTTTTTCCCAAGCTTTTTGCTTTTAAGATTTGTACCAATCATCAGATGCTCATCTTTAAGGTTTAATATTTGCAGAATTTTGAATGTGTTCTCATTTTTAATATGGTCTATTACTGTCCCGTTTTTTAGTGCTGATATACTTCTTTTTTTCTCGCTCATTTTTTGGCTCCGAGTATTAGGGCAAGGATTGCCTGTCTTGTTGGAATGCCATTTCCTGCCTGCTCAAAGTAGTATGCATATGGTGTGTTATCAACATCTTGTGTTATCTCATTAACTCTTGGCAGGGGGTGGAGTATCTTCATGTTTTTTTTCACATTCTTTAGTTTTGATTTTGATAGTATGTACACTCCTTTGACTTTTTCATACTCAGCGCGATCTGGGAATCTTTCTTCCTGAATCCTTGTCATGTAGATAATGTCTGCTTTTGAAAGAACACCTCCCATTTTTTCTGTTTCATAAAACTTAATGTTCTTGTCTTTGAGATGAGTTATTACATATTTTGGCATCTTTAGGCTTTTTGGAGCCACAAAATACTGCTCGCACTTGAAATGAGAAAGCGCCACTGCGAGTGAATGTACTGTTCTCCCATACTTTAAGTCTCCTATCATTACTATTTTTAGCCCATCAAATTTGCCTTGTGATTTTTGGATAGTGTATAAATCTAGGAGTGTTTGCGTAGGATGTTGATTTGCGCCGTCTCCAGCGTTTATTATGGGTACTTTAGAAACTTCAGCCGCCGCCCTTGCCGCACCGTCATGGTTGTGCCGCATGACTATAACATCAACATATTGGTCGACCATCTTTATCGTGTCTTGAAGCGTCTCTCCTTTTTTCTTTGATGTGACTGCTGGGTCTGCAAATCCAATGACTGCGCCGCCAAGTTTCTCCATAGCAGCCTCATGCGAGAGCCTTGTTCTTGTTGATGGCTCAAAGAAAAGAGTCCCCATCAGTTTTCCCACAAGAAAGAGTTTCGGGTTTGATTCCATCTCTTTTGCAGTTTTTAAGATGTGAATAATTTCATCTTTTGAGAAGTCGCCTATGGATATAACATCTCTTCCTTTAAAGTTCATCCTAGAAACCTTCGGACAAAGATTTAATTTATAAAGGTTGTGGTTTACTCTAGAGAAAAAGCCCCATCAACCTTGTCATAATATTCTCGTACTCTTTCTATGATTGATGGCAGCATGTATTTTATCATTTTGTCTTCAAATGTGTCTTTGATTTTTGCAAATTCTGTTATTCTATATGTGTTTTTAACTTTTTCTGCAAGGTGAACTTCTCTAAGGCGTTTTAGTTGGCGTCTTATGTTAGAACCAGCGATACCGACTAAAGGCATTTTTTCTGCTGTTCTTATATCTATAACTTTCTTGTTCACTTCTTCTGATGTAAGATGTTTGTTTTCTACTTTTGCCTGGAGCAGCACGAATAAGACGTCCACAACCACATCTCTTGAATCTCCCGGTTGAAGTAGTCCAACTGAAAGGCATAGTTTTCTTACAAGGTTGCGTCTTGTAAGGTCATAAGGTTTTTCATAGCGCCGAAGTGTCATTTCTGATAGAGGTGTATCAATGGATATTGTCTGCTTCATACACTTCTGTAGGGTGTTTTCATTTATAAACCTCACACGCAAATGTCCAGTGTCCAGTGGAGGTGTCTGTCGACGATAAAGACTTGTCCAGTGGGTGACAGTAATTTTTTAGAATTAATTATAAGAAACTAGCTTTGATTATTGATACATTTTTTGCTGTGAATCAGACTGATATTTTTTATGATGGTGTTCTTCTTTATGCGTGTTTGGGTTGTAAACATGGCTTGGGATTTCTTTTCCCGGCGGCGGACCCAGGATGTTTTGATGATATAACACTCCTTCACCTTTTCTTTTTCCTTCAAGAATTTCCTCCTCTTCATCAACAATCCTAATTTGTTCACGATCAACCATTTCTTCAAGTTCTTTTTCTTGCTTTTCTTTGTCTGCTTGCTGTTGGAAACGATGGGTTTTTTTATCTATGGTTTCCTCTTCCAAAATCCGTTTTTTTTGAGCATTATCTACTGCTTGCTCAGTTTTTTTCTCATATTCTTTTGTGCTTTTGAAAAGTCCGTGAAGCATTTGCTTTAGAAAGCTCATGTGTTCACCTCTATTATGTGTTGTTTGTTATCCTTTAAAAATTCTTTGTTATCAGTACAGAACAAAAAATTTATGTAAATTTGTTTGTCCAGTCCAGTATACTAGGTGATATTCATCACCTTTAACTATTGTCACCTAATATATCATAGAAAATTTTATAAAACAATTCTAAATCCAAACAGATGAAATGCCTCCGTAGCTTAGCAGGTAGAGCGTGCGGCTGTTAACTCATTTTGGGATAAGAAACCGCAAGGTCACCAGTTCAAGAACGAAAATTGGAAATTTTCGACTTTCCACTATCGTTGAAATTCTGGTCGGAGGCGTTTTTCTTTTTGTTAAAGTCTGGGGGTTAATTAACAGTATAATTTAATGTTTTATTTGGTTTAATCTACGGGGTTTACCCATAAAATTGGAAGGGGGGGGATGATAATTTATATAACATTATGATCTGGTTTATATTCTTTCTACTTGTTACACTATTAGTTTTATCTCCAGGTTGAAAAAAATTAACGCTAAGTTTTTTGACGTCTTTTTCTTGCTAACATTATTTATGTTGCTTCATCAAATAAATGAGATATCTGATTTCTAGATTGCATAGCAACATTTGAATTAGTTATATAGAAAACTCCTCCAAAATACATTAAAGAATCTTTAAAAACCTTACAAGTTCTATCAATTAATGCTTCAGTTCCCCCACTATCATATCTTCTACTAAGCCCTGGTGCTAAATTACTTTCAAGACTAAATCTACTTACATTATCCAAGACTTCATTAATTTTGTCAGTTAAATTTGTGTGGGATATGTGCCTTTGTTCACCAATTGCTCTAAAAAAAACTTGTGAATCATATATTTTTGATAATTTTCCCACTTCTTCCCTTGATTTAATAGTGTGATCTTTTCTATTTTTGTCAGGGTCCAATAAGTAAGGTTCTCCAAAGACGATTGAGGTTTCAGTTTTCGGATATATTGGCGAAATAGCGTTCTTAAGAATTAATAAATAATCTTTAGCATTCTTCCATCCCTTATTGTTAATTCTTATAAGTTTTTCATAATTAGCTGTCTCAACTACTCTTTCATAACTATTATTAACTGGAAAGATTATTACAGGTACACCCGTGTTTTCTTGAGCCAAAAGCAGTGTTTGAATTGGAAACCCCATAAATTCCAATAAAGAACCATCATAACTTCTTCCTGACTTGGTTTTGCCATCAACTTTTAGATGTTCTAAGTATATCATAGCATTTTCTTTTTTTCCAACTATCTCTTTTTCAGTATAAGAACGAAGTATTCTTCCACCTGCTCTAGGTTTAATAATTGTCCCATCATCAAAAGTCTTTTCATCTCTTAAAGCCATGAATGCACCCAATTCACGCCAGAAATTATCAAATGGTCCAAAAAACATGTTATCTCCCGATTGTATAGTGGTGTAGAAATTATGAATATAAAGTTCGGAAGGTGTTAATATAAAGTCTAATAAACTTAAATGGCGTGGAAGTATAATGTTTGCATTTAATCTATTAGTAGCTTCTTTTCCTATATCATCTAATGTGTTCAAACCTTCTAAATTTTCTATGCCCTCAACACGGATTTCAGAAAATAAGCGTGATGTAAATTTTCGAAAAATTGGTTCTACTATGTCAAAACGTTCTCTTTTTATTCTATGTTCAAAGTATTTAAAATATTCTTCAATGTTTTTTTCTTTTGTCATTAAACTCGGTTTTCCTTAATTTATTTAAAAAACTTTGCAATAGTTTTTACTATATGGTGATATTGATTGTAAAACCACAACATTTTTAAAACAAATCCGATTTCAAAAGATAGTTGTGGGCCCGTAGCTTAGCCTGGTAGAGTGCTCGACTGATACGAGAATTTATCTCCCAGACATCGAGTGGTCCGGTGTTCAAACAACTGGTTACGCTCGGTTGACACGCAAGAGCGCATTAAAGCAAAAATGCTTTAATACACTGCGAAAAAACCAGCG
>JAAOYE010000022.1 GCA_018221175.1 Candidatus Woesearchaeota archaeon | reverse complement strand
CTAAAAAAACGGGTTTTCATCCTGCAACACATTTTAATCCTGCAAAACTTTTTAAGTTAATACTAATTTCGCGGCTGGATGTCAGGGATAAATCATGTTGGCATAATTCTTGATGGCAATAGAAGGTGGGCAAAAGAAAAAGGAAAACCTCCTTGGGATGGCCATATAGAGGGTGCAAAAAGAGTAGAGGAAGTGATTAAAAACTCGCTTGAGCTAAAAATAAAAAATTTGACACTCTATACTTTCTCTGATAAGAACTTTGGAAGATCAAAGCTCGAAATCCGGTTTTTAATGTCACTTTTCAAAAAAATGTTTAAAAAGGCCCAAGGTCATGAGAAAGATTGGATAGATAAAGGCATCAGGGTAAGATTTGCTGGCAAAAAAGCGCTTTTTCCAAAAGACATACAAAAATTAATGACTGAAATAGAAGAAAAGACAAAAGAAGGCGGCAATCTGACTGTTAATTTCGCTATGGGTTATGGCGGGAGGCTTGAAATATTAAATGCTGTGAGAAAGTTAGTAAACAAAGGAATAAAAGAAGAGGATATTGATGAAAAGAGTTTCTCAAACGAGCTTTATGTTCCTGAAAGTGCTGATTTAATCATTAGAACAAGCGGAGAAAACCGTCTTTCTGGATTTTTGCCATGGCAGTCAACATACTCAGAGTTTATCTTCTTGGACAAGTATTGGCCGGATTTTAAAAAAGAAGAATTAGTAGAATGTATTGAAACTTTCAAAAGCAGAAACAGGCGTTTTGGAAAATAAAGCTATTTCTCTTCAAATATTTGAGCTTGAAAAGAAAGTACTGACACCCCTTCCTCTTTCCATGCATCCTTTGAAAGGTTTGCTTTAAGACATGTGTTTTCTAAGAATTCAAGCGGGCCCCAGTTCCAGTCAGGCGCAACTTGCGGCAGCAATAGGCCTGATGTGAAGTTGTTTTTTACAATAAGTCCGTCGCGCCCAATATTTATTTTTTTCATATAATCCTCTTTTTTCTCAACTTTTAGCTCTTTTGGAACAGTTAGAGCTGAAAGCTCAATTTTTATATCTGTTAATTCGCTCTCTTTTAACGGCAAAAATCTTGGGTCAGAAAACGCAGCAGAAAGCGCAGCTTTTGCCACTGCTTCATTTAAAGGATATACATGTGTTGGAAAACCAATGCATCCTCTAAGCTCACCTTGTTTTTTTAATGTGACAAAAACACCTCTTGGCGCATTATATTTGCTGTATTTCTTTAAGTCTGCCTGTTTTCCTTTAAATCCAAGAGAAATAGCTTCTCGTGCAAGTTTTATCAGAGTTTTGCCGTCAGTGTCTGTTAACATAGAAATTTATTTAGCAGGAATCCTTTTAAACTTTGTGATAAAATCTTTGTTTTTTTTCTCAAGTGCCAAAACAGCGTTTTTTAAGGCTTTTTTTGGCTGCATAGACGAATCCGTCTCTAATATTATCTTTGGATTTGAAACCAGCGGATGTTCAATATTATACGCTGCGATTTTAATACCTTTTACATTCCAAAGCTCCTTTGTAAGCACGTTGCAAAAAGTATGGTCTTCTCCAACTAATTCAAATACCATCCTTGTCTTTTTATCCTCAATGATATTAAGCTCCATTTAATCACCTTAAACAAACTTTGACTAGAAAAAAGCTTTAGTTTAAAAACATAGCGGTTTTTAAGAATAAAAAGTTATTGAAGTTCCAGATAAAAGTAGTAAGTTGTTGGTCCGCTTACTTCGCTCTCAGCAACTATTGCCTGAAAGTCATAATTATTATTGTCAAATCCTCCTTGATTCTGCTCTAAAATGGTAAGATACACAAGATTTGAATTATTATCAGACATCAGTATTTCCTGAAAAGAAGAATTTTCAGTAAAGTTTTGCGCAGAATCATTTATATATGTGGCGATAGAATAGCAAGTGCTATTAAAGTATGTATCTCCAGAAAGAACAAATGATTTGTGGATTGTTTCATTAAAAGTTTTGTT
>JAAOYE010000118.1 GCA_018221175.1 Candidatus Woesearchaeota archaeon | reverse complement strand
TTCATCACATGAACTAGTAAATCCAGCAAAGAAATCAAAAGTAAAAGGAAGATTATCAGGATTATTATCACAAGTACTAACACTAGGAATATCATTAGAACTACAATCAACAGTTGTTCCTAATTGGCAGTCATTAACTACATCACAAAATTCGCTTCCATCACAAAATAATCCATTGTCACAAGTATTATCATTACCTAAATTATCACAAGAATTTGTTCCTTCATTACAACTATCAACTGTACACGAAACACCATCATTACAATTTATTGGAGTCCCGATTTGACAGTCATTTACAGAATCACAAAACTCTCCACCATCACAAAACAAACTATTATCACAAATACTATCTTGTGGGTCATTCATACAACTATCACTACTCTCAATACAGCTATCAGAAGTACAAGATACACCATCATTACAATCTACATTGATTCCTGCTTGACAATCATTAACAACATCACAAGTTTCTACACCATCGCAATAAAGTGTGTTATCACAAAAATTATTATCAGCAACATGGTCAACTTCGTCATTGACTTCATCACAGCTATCAACAGTACACGAAACGCCATCATCAACTGATATGGTATCAGAAATACAAGTTCCAGAAAAGCATCTGTCATTTACAGTACAAAAAAATCCGTCATCACAAGTATTTGAATTATCATTATTATTTTCACATTCTAATTGAGCATTACAAATATCATCAGTGCAAGGATTGCCATCATCACAATCTGAATTTATAAGACATGTGCAGCTGCTTATGTCAAAATCACAGCTACCAATATTATCAATTGTGTTTATTCCTTCATCGCATGTGTCTATACTACAGCTTAGTCCATCATCACAAGTAATAGAACTTCCAACTTGACAGTCATTTACAATATCACAAAATTCTGCGCCGTCACAATATAGTCCATTTAAACATAAATTATCATCAGGTAAATGAATAATTTCATCATTTACTTCATCACAACCATCAACAGTACATCCAACACCATCATTTGTAGTTGGTGGTGTACCTGACTCACAATCATTTACAATATCACAGGTTTCATCACCGTCACAAAAAAGACCGTTGTCACAAAGATTATCATTAGGATTATTATCGCAACTGTCTGTGCCTTCGTTGCAACTATCTACTGTACAACTAACACCATCACCACAATTTATTGCTGTTCCAGCTTGACATGTTCCAGAGTTGCATGTTTCTACACCGTTGCAAAATAATCCGTCATCACAATCTGGGTTGGATAAACACTGCACGCAACTTCCAAAAGAACAAAATGGTGTGCCACTAGAACAATCTCCATTACTTTCATCAATATTTGTATCACAATTATCATCAATTCCATTGCAAATTTCATTTGCACCTGGATTAACATTAGGATTGTTGTCATTACAATCAACAGGTCCACATTCATCGCCTTCAATGGCAAAGAAATCCCCATCTATATCTGTACAGCTTGGTCCACACACTCCTCCTTCATCTATAAATCCGTTGCAGTTATTGTCTAAAGAATCACATATTTCATCAATATCATTAAAAGGTGTGTATCTAAAGCTTTGGTTTTCCCAACAATCTAAATCATCATCATTAACAAGTGCGTCTCCTGTAATATCATATGCTGATTCTGGAATTAAAATTCCTTGAATGGCTTTTAACATTACAATCCTATCAGAACCATCAATAAATCCAGATGATGTTCCTGTATCATCAAGGTTTGAGCATCCGCATGTGTAAGCATATGCAAAGTTAATAGTAATTATGAGTAGAAAAATTGTTATTAGTGATAAACTAATTCTCTTTTTCATTTTTCAAACGCTGTACCTGTAGTATCAACTGTTGATAAAACACTGTTAAGATTTGGATCATATATTTCTGCATTTTGAAGTGATAAGTTATGGTCACCTGCTGTAATATTTCTAAATAAGATGTAGGTTAAAATATCATTTTGAAAAACAGGTATTCCATTAAAAGTTGGGTCCACGGCACTAAAGTTCAGTTCTCCAAGTATTGGATTTCCATTTGTATCTTTAGATAACCCTACTGTATATTGCAATAATCCTGAAAAATCGCCAAAATTAAAAGCAACATATTCTAATTCCAATGGATTATAGATTATTTGTCCGTCTGCTTGAACCATATCTGATAATTCACCAAGTCCAACAGGTATTGCCACTATGCTTCCGATATAAGATGCACCGTTTCCAAGACCCATCTTGCCAGGCATTATTGAGTACCATGAATGTATATTTACTGAATCAATCACAGAAGTTGTCTTTTTTTTATCAAAAATACCTTCAGAATTCTCACCTGTATCTGTTGATATAACAGAAATGTTTTTTTGTCCTTGAGACAAATATCTATGAGCGCTTGTTAATGTGTTTCCATAGCTTATAAAATTTGAAGAATTTCCATCATCCCAGTCAAGAGTGTTGTCAAGTAAAGTATTATCTGATTCAGCATCAGTTGTCTTATATTCTGCTGTTATTAAGTCTCCAAGTTCAGCATGACTTGGTGTTGCTTGTAAAGAAACAATTGGCGGGTTATTTGCTTTTGGTCCTGGTGGACTTCCTCCATCGCCTCCTCCTCCTCCGCAGCCTGTTATAGCTAAGTAAGTTGCTAAAAACGTTGCAGGTATTAATAGTCTAAAAGGTCTCATTTTCCCCCCGAAATCTTCAATTCCCGTATACATTATGCTGCTCATTTATAAATCTTTCGATATATTCATCACTGAGTAATGAAAACATCAGATTTTACTGTAAAACTTGACATATTGTTATTAAAGGAATCTGAAGCAAAGATTTTTACAGGTTAAATATATCTATACGATAATAATACGTGTTATCCTGTTTTCCTGTAGCAAAATCAGTAAACTTAACAGACAACATCACAGAACTATAATCGTCTTGATTGAAAGTATATATAAAATAATCTGGATTTCCAAATAAAGGGTAAATTATTTGTTTTGGTTTAAAAATATTGCCATAAAACAGTTCAGCCTGTGTATGTTCAGGGTGAGGCACTATGCTTTTTGAAAAATGTACTTCGTATTCCACCCCATAAAAAGCAGGCGTTACAGGAGGTTGATCTAATATTGCTTCAAGTTCTGGTTCTTGACCACCACAGCCCAAGATTGCTGATGCTGTTGCTAGTGCCCCAATTTTTATAAACCCCCTCTTAGTAATCTCTAAATCCTGCTCTAAAGCCGACAATATTATATTTCTCATTTTACTGGTTTTTAGCTTTAAATATAAAAATCTTTCGATATATTCATCACTGAGTAATGAAAACATCAGATTTAACTATAAAAACCTTTATATATATATATATTTCCAAGTATTTACAACTAAAAGAGGTAAAAAATGGCCGACGAAGAACTAAAAGCAAGCATTGACAAACTAACAGACGCTATAAACAATCTATTTAATCTATTCAAGATCACAGCTGATTCTTTACAAAATGAGAGCCACGAAGATATTCTTAAGCCACTTGCTGACAAAGTTAACCTGCTAACTGGTGAAAACGAAAAGATTGCAAAAGGCATAGTAACATTGGCAGACATGGTAGAAGAGATAAAAATGTCTCCGTCAATGCAGCAAATTCCGCAAGAACAGCCAATTACAGGACCAGAGCCTGGAAACATTCCGCCGCTGGGACCTGCAAAATCAGATATGCATGCTCCAGAATCACTAACACAGCAAGGAACGCCGCCGCTTCCAAGAGTCAACGTTCCGCAGATGCCGCAGCCGCCAACACAACAGCAGGAAAAGAAAAAGCATGGCTTGTTTGGTTTTGGAAAATAAAGATGTTTGACAAAAAGTTCACAGCCAAATATGAGATTTCTAAAGAGCAATATAAAAAAGTGTTTTTAGAGCTTTGCAAAAACGCAAAAAACATAAAAAATCTACCCAAAGAAGATCCTGTTTTGTTAAAAGAAAAGATATTGCATCTTGAGTCAGAAGCTCAAAAAAAGAAAAAAGACGATTTCATAACACAAAAGCTAAAGGCCAAAAAAAATATTCCAAAGCCAAATCCTTTAGAGATAAAATCTCAGCTTGACGCTGTAAAAAAGATTCATGACAAGCTAAAACGAAGAAAAAACGCACCTGTAAAAAAGTTAGAGCAAGTAAACCAAAAAATAAAGGAGTTAAGACAAAAACTCAAACAAATGTAGTGGTTAACTTTTTGACATATAATTTTGCAGCTTCTCCTCTAAAAAATGTAACTACATTTTGATTTGTGGTCACCTCAAATGTCTTTAGCCATCACTGTTCTTCTATGGTTTGCCTCAGCTCTCTCAATCGATTTTTTTATCAGTTCTCTAACAGCTCCATCAAGTGCGTCTGCGTAGTCTGCAGATATTTGGTAGCCTTCAACAACTTCCTTGATTTTTGCCTTTACAACAATTAGGTCACTCATTTTTTCACCTCACTTATGTGCGAATCTAAAAATGTACTTGTCCTTTTGCTTTAAGTCAAAAGTTACAAATCCAAATCTTTCAAACTGAACAACATCTCCTTTTTTCAAATCCTTAATGCCTGGCTCGCCATATCCTTTTGCAATCGAGCCGTCATCCATATAAACTTCAACTTTCAAATTATCCTTTAACGGCAGCCAGTGAATGATGTGCCCTCCTTGTTTCTTATAAGTTGTATAATCAAGCGAGTCCATAACAAACTCTTTATTGGAATATTTTGCGTTTAGGCAGTCTATTAATCGAAATAATTTCCCGTTTTTTATATGCTCATAATCTTCTTTAGAAACTATGAAATCTTCTTTGACAATAAGCTTCCTGCTGCCTCGTTTTAGATGGTCAGGGTGAAGCTCCATCAAGACTTTTTTTGCAGGCGCGCCTTTAATCTTTATCTCAACTGGATCTTTTACAAAGAAGTACCTGTTTGAGTCTTCTAAAATCTCTTTGTTAAACGCATTAACCTGCTTGAAAAACTCTTTTAACGGGACAGTCTTGTCAGTCAACGACACACCTAAAGATACAGCAAACTTTCTAAGAGCTCCTGGTTTGTATCCTCTTTTTTTCAAAGCAAGCAAAAATGGAAGTCTGGGGTCGTCCCACCCGCTATACTCTCCTTTTTCTATTTTTTCTCTTGTCTTTGTTGTTGAAAGCTCAAATCCTTCAAAGTTTATTCTGCCAACAAACAAAGCTTGTGGTGTTTTATGCGCCATAGCCTTGTGAATCAGGGCTTGTCGCTTGGCATTGTCAGCGTGGTCTTTTGCCCTTAATGTATGAGTAATTTTGTTTTCCATGTCGTCAACTGCCACTGCAAGGTTCATGAGCGGCCAAACCCTATACTTCTTGCCTTGTCTTGGGTGCTCTGTCTCGTTTATTCTTAATAATGGAAAATCCCTCATCGCAGGATTTTTGTCCTTGATGTCTGACTTGAATCGCATGACAGCGTCACCCTGCTTGTATGAAGTAAACATTTTTTTGTATCTATCCATGTTTTCTTTATTGTTTCTGCAAGGACATGGCTTTTGTTTTGAGAGCATATACCTGAATTTTTCAGGGTCGCATGTGCAGATATATGCAGCTCCCTTTTCAATAAGCTTTTTTGCATACTTGTAATAAATTTCCAGCCTGTCTGACTGCACCAAAACTTTTTTTATTTCATTTTCACAAAGCCAGTTTGCATCAGTGTGTATTTGGGAGTAAGCATCATGGTCGATGTTTTCAGGGTTGGTGTCTGCAATCCTTAAAATCAACTGCCCACCATATTTTTTTACATATTCATAATTCAAGGAAAGCACTATTGAATGGCCAATGTGAAGCAACCCTGAAGGTGATGGTTCAAATCTCATAACTACTTTGCCAGCAACATTTGGAAGGTCTTTAAGGCCTGTTTTTTTCTCCTTTTTTTTCGCTGTGATTGGACCATACTTATCAAGCTCTTCTTTTTGTTTTGCAACACCCATAGCGTTTATGTCAGAAACAAATTTTTCTATCAAAGGAGCATATTCTTTTACTTTGTCTTTGAATTTGGGGTTTTCTTGGATGAACGCGCCAATCACAGAGCCAGTGTTTGCTTTTCCTCCAAATTTCCCCGCGTTAATAAGCGCTAGCTTTCTTATTTTGTCTTCGATATCCATAGATAAATAGAATTAGAATGGTTATTTATAAAGATTAGTATGTGAACAAAGATATTTATAGATTTTTACACATACTAATTTGAAAAAAAATTGTTTTTTCTAAATTGTGAGAATTAAATACCCAAAACTTTTTATAAATTCTAAAGATTAACAATATTATGGGAAGAAACAAAGAGCCTATTACTCCTGCTGTCATGGCAAGAATCCTAACAAAAGCAGGAGCTCCACGAGTCTCAAAAGAAGCAGCAGTAAAGCTTGCAGAGATTGTGCAGGACAAAGCAGAAGAAATATCTAAAAAAGCAGTTGAGATAGCAGAGCATGCAAAAAGAAATACTGTGATGGAAGGCGACATTCGTCTTGCAAGCAAATAATTTTTAAAGAGAAACCTTTTTCTATGCCTTAATGGGCAAGTAGTTCAGTCCGGTTAGAATGCTCGGCTGGCAGCCGAGAGGCCGGGGGTTCAAACTACGTTTTTTAGCCGTAGCCACCGAGGTCGGGTGTTCGCTCTGCGAGCTCAACCCAACGGTTATGACTGCGTATGAAAGTCCCCCCTTGTCCACCATAAATCAATGGGCCCGTAACATAACCTGGATATTATAAACCAGTAAGTGTATCCGGCTTCGGACCGGATAGTGGGGGTTCAAATCCTCCCGGGCTCATTTCTTTTTTTAAGTGTATTGTAAATACACTGTGTTTTTGGTCGAGCTTTTTTTAAAAAGGTCGGTGACAATCCCCTCGGGCTCATTTCTTTTTTAATTTTAGAAGTGTTATTTCATTAAAGCTTCCAAGCCTCATTGGAGGACCCCATGTGCCTGTTCCTGGAGAAACATAAAGATGCGTGTCTTTGTACTTGTAAAGACCATTAAACCTCGGATACGCAAGCCAAACAAAAAAAGTGAAAGGAAAAATTTGGCCTGCATGCGTGTGTCCAGAAAGCATCAAGTCAACACCTGCCTTATGTGCATGACCAAGCTCAATTGGAGCATGATACATAAGAATTGTAGGCTTTTTCTTGTCTATAGATAAAAATGAAAGCATATGCCTAAGGTGGCCTTTATTCTCTGAATACTCCACCCCGATGATTTGTGCTCCTTTGAAATCAACAATCTCATTTTTTAAGACTTCTATATTTGCAGATTTTATTATAGGAATCACTTCTGTTAGGCCCTCATAAAACTCGTGGTTTCCAGAAACAAAATATGTTCTTGTATTTATCTGCTTTAATGGCTCAAACATACTTGGATTTAAAGGGGCGCTTCCATCTACAAGGTCGCCAGTAATTAAAACAACGTGAGGTCTTAATGAATTTACTTTTTTCACAAGTTTTTTCATGTAATTGTGATTATTTATTGTTCCAATATGCAGGTCTGATAAGTGCACAATGTTAAGTTTTGCATCAAACGGGACATCAATTGTTTTTACTCTGATAAAAAAATGATTAATAGATGAATACACAGATAATAATATCACAAATAAAATTACTCCCACACCTGTTTTTGTGCCCATATCAAAAAATATTCTAAATGGCTCTAAAACTAAAAACGTAGAGAAAAGCAAAAATACCATGCCCATCCAAATGCTTGATGCGATGTAAAATATCTTTGTGTAAATATTTCGATAAACTTTCTGCAAAAAAGCTGATGATATGTAGGTAAGTGTAAAAAATATTGTGATAGAATAAAACCAAAATCCCATGTTCCATGAAAAGGTTCCAAAAAGCCTAAAAAACGCGTAGAAATGCATTCCAAAATACATTATTAGAAATGTTGGGAAAAATATCATGAATGCCAAGAGTTTTCTATCCATAGCTATTTAATCTAAAACATTAGAATTTAAAGGTTTCGTTAAAACAAGTAAGAACTGTCAACAATCGTCATGTATTTTTCCACGTCAAGCTGGTGTTCCAGGAAGCGAGAGCACTCTCTTTTGCCCTCCCAATGGAAGTGACAGTCTGTCTTAAACTGCCCCCATCTCCAGCAGGGGATACAAAGATTGTTTGCCATAATTGACTGATAAGAAGATATATTTATATTTTTTATGCTTATCGAAGCAGACCCATCTTGAATATCAAAAAGTAAAATATCATTAAAGTGCCAATAATAACCCCTGCACTATTAAGCCCAAGATTTAAATGGCTGTAGCTGTAAGCTCTTTTCTTTGCACTTTTTCTCTCAAAGAAAAATCCGACTATGCCCATGATTAGTCCTGTTGGCGGGATAATAAACGCAAAGAGAATACTTAAGATTCCAAAAACCAAAGCCACCTCTTTTGTATAATCCCTCTCTTGTTGATACGGATAAAGCATGCTAAAAGACACTTCTGGAAAGACTACTATTTAATTATTTTGGTCATATTTAAGAAAAAGTTTAAAATAAAATACATCTTAAACATTCTTATGAGAAAATTTTCTAAGCTTAACATAGGCTCTGCAGGTATCCCACTGTCCACACCAAACAAAAACACATTAAACGGCATAAAACATGTGAAAACACTTGGCCTTGACAGCATGGAACTTGAGTTTGTAAGAAATATTAATGTTTCAAAAGAACTAGCGCCCCAAGTCAAAAAAGAATCAGAAAAAAACGATATAATCCTGTCGTGTCACGGACAATACTATATCAACCTAAACTCCAAAGAAAAAGAGAAAAAAGAAGCGTCAGTAAAAAGAATTCTAAGCGCGGCAAGGCGAGCGTATGAGTCAGGTGCTTTTAGCATGACGTTTCATGGGGCATACTATATGAAAGAAAATCCAGAAAAAGTACATAAAGTTGTAAAAGACGCATTAATCTCCATAACAAAAACACTAAAGGATGAAGGCGTGGAGATATGGGTAAGACCAGAAACAACAGGAAAAGTCTCCCAGTATGGAAGCCTAATCGAGCTCTTAAAGCTCTCACAGGAAATTGGCATGGTGATGCCAACAATTGACTTTGCCCACCTTCACGCAAGAGAAAATGGGAAGCTAAACAATTACGATGAGTTTTGCAAAATCCTTCAAACAATAGAAAAATTTCTTGGACGCGAAGGACTTGACAACATGCACATACACTTTGCAGGCATCAACTACTCAAAAAAAGGAGAGCTAAACCATCTAAATCTTAAAGACTCTGACTTAAACTACAAAGACATGGCTGCAGCCTGGCAAGAGTATAAAATAAAAGGCGTTGCGATATGTGAGTCTCCAAATATTGAAAAAGACGCTCTTTTAGTAAAAAAAGAATACAATTCTCAAAAAAAGATGTTTGAACAAGACTCAATCACTCCTGAGTTTGATAAATCTCAAAAAGCAAAAGGAAAATACTCCAGATATAAGATTGGCGGCGGGAAAAGAACTAAGCCTTAAACAAAACTTTTAAAAGTTAAGGATTTATTAATTCTTTTGGTGAAGATTATGAGTGAAAACTTTGATGTCATAATTATCGGCGCAGGAGCCAGTGGATACTCTGCAGCAGTATACGCTGCCCGCTTCAACTTAAAAACAATAGTCATTGGAAAAGAAAAAGGAGGGCTGCTCACTTTAACGCATCTGGTTGAAAACTGGCCAGGCGTTGTGCGCGCATCAGGCCTTGAAATAATGCAAAAACTAGAAGAGCACGTGAACGACTACAAAGTTCCAATATTAGTTGCTGAAGTAAAAGACATCAAAAAAACAAAGACGGGTTTTGAAGTAAAAGCAGACTCTAAAACCTACAAGACAAAAACAATAATTTATGCTACAGGAACAAAAAGAAAAAAGCTGGGAATACCTGGAGAAGAAAGATTGTTTGGAAAAGGCGTCTCATACTGCGCTACATGTGACGCATTATTTTTCAAAGACAGAGTTGTAGCTGTTGTTGGCGGCTCAGACTCAGCAGCAAAAGAAGCCTTACTACTCTCTGAGTATGCAAAACATGTATATATTATCTACAGAAGAGAAAAGATTAGAGCAGAGCCCATAAACATAGACAGGGTCAACAAAAACAAAAAAATTACAATTATTTCAAACACCAATGTCAAAGAAATCAAAGGCGAACAAAAAGTCGAGAAAATCTCACTTGACAAGCCATATAAAGGAAGCAAGGATTTCAAGATAGAGGGAATATTTATCGAGATAGGACACCTGCCTCAAACAGAGCTAGCCAAAAAATTAGGTGCCAGACTCAATGTTGGTGGTGAAATAGTGATTGACAGCATGTCAAGAACAAACATTCATGGATTTTTTGCGGCAGGCGACGTTGCAGACTCGCCTTTTAAGCAGGCGATAACAGGCGCTGCCCAAGGCGTGAAGGCGGCTTTTGCTGCCAACGAATGCATAACAGAAAAAGGATGCGGATATTATAAAGATTAAAAAAAATTATTTTTCTTCCTTCAAAGCTTTTGACTTAGGCATCGGCCTCTTGACACCTATTGGGACTTTTCCCTCTTCCATCTCAAGCTTTGCAATCTCAACAGGGTTGTATCTGATTTCCTCAAGCTGCTTTTTTGAAAGCTTTATAGCCATAGGCGCACCCATGCTAAGCTGGAGCGCTCTGCTTCCAATTATTCTTGCTGTTTCATATTTTGTGTAGTCAGTTTCTTCTTTTTTTGCAGCCAAATTCATTCACCTCAAAGCTTTTTTCTAATCTCATCCGCCTTTTTTACAGCAATCTTTACCATATCATCAACATCATCCGCGCTCAAAGGCTCGTCTCCGCCTTTTTGCATTGCACAAAGCATGCCTTTTTCTGTTGATGTAACAGTAAGTCTCCCGTCATATTCCTTTTGCTCTTCTGCAACAGGATCCACAAATAGTTTGTCAGCAACCTTATAGACAGTTATCGGTATTGGAACCTTGCTTATCGGAAGCTGTTTTTTTCTAGGCTTCTTGTAATCGATGCTTTCGCCGTCAAATTCAGGGAACTTTGTAACTTTTAGTGCTGCAATAGCAGCAAGTCCTGATACGTCAAGCATGTTTCCATCATCATTTATAGGGCAGATGTCTACCATTACCATCCAGACTTTCTCTCCTTTTGTGATGCAAAGCTTTTTTGTATCTATTGCTTCAGATTCTCTAATCCCTCTGTCTACTACTCTTGACATCTCAATTGAATCAATACTTGGAGGTCCTTTTTCAAATTCAGGCGATGCCAAAGGCAAGAGTTCTACTCCAACCATCAGTGCTCCATTATCTGGTGTGTCTGGAAAAGGCGAACCGATTTCAAGCTTGATTCCTGCAATTACTTCAGTTCCTCCCATTTTTACTCTTGCACTGCCTTCTGCAGTCTTTATAACATCATACTCAATCTCGATAGGTCTTAACTGGTCAAGTTTTCTTCCATCAAACCTTTGGTTTTCATCCATGTATCTTAAGATGTTTGGCTTTATTTCTGTGCCTCTCATTTTTTTACCTCGAATCTGTCTTTTAGCGCTTTTATCTGCGCTTGTTTTATCTCTTCGCACGCTTTTTTTGCCATGGACAATGCTTCTTTGACTTGTTTTGGGTCAAGTTCGCCGTCCATTTGAAGAAGTGTGAACTCTCCGGTGCTTGGTATTATAGCAACTGGCATGTCTGCTGTGCCTCCTTGTTCGTGCGCTTCTTCTTCATAGTCCAGGTCAACAACAATTTTGTCATCAACTCGCCCGACTGATACTGATGCAACAAGGTCTTTCATCTCAATCCCTGCATCTGCAAGGGCAATTGATGCTGCGCATATCCCTGCGCACCTTGAACCCGCATCGGTTTGTGGGAATTCTATAAAGACGTCCACTACTGCTTTTGGATAGTTTTCCAAATTAACTGTTGGCAGCAGCGCTTTTTGTGTTACAAGCCCAATTTCTTTTGACCTTCTGTTTGGGCCAGGTCTCACCCTGTTTCCCTGGCCTGAAAATGGCATCATGTTGTAATGGCACCTTAAAAGGCCTTTTTCTGGGTTTTGCATAAATTTTGGGTGTAATTCTTTTGGGCCGTAAACCGCTGCGTACGCGATTGTTTTTCCAATTCTAAAATATCCTGAGCCTGTGGCTCTATCAATTACGCCGGCTTTTGCTTCTATTTCTCTCATCTGATCAAAGTTTCTGCCGTCATATCTTTTTTTATAAGTCATTTTTTATCACTCTTTACTGCTTCTTTTGGTTCCGGTTTACTGACACTAGCAGCTTTGCTGCTTTGTGTTTTTTTTTCTACGCCGACTGGTTTGCTTGCTTGCGATACCTCAACCTTGTTTTTTTCCAGGTATGATTTTATCTTGTCTGTCAAGCCTGAAAGATGTGATTCTCTTTCAATTTTCTTTATAGCTTCAACAGCCAGGTTTTCTCCCTCTGGAGTTCCTGACAGCCATATCCATCCGTTTTGCCCAACGATAATGTTGCATCCTGTTGTCTGCTTTATCATGGTGACCATGCTTCCCTGTTTGCCAATTATTCTTGGAACTTTATGCGTGTTTACTTCTATTAGTCTTCCGCCAAAGATTTTTCTAAGTCCATGTCCTTTAACTGTTAGGTCTACTAGTTTTTGGCTTGTCACATTTGTAATTTGTGCAACTATGTGGTCTCCGATTTTAAAAAATCTTGTGAGGTTTTCTCCTCTTTTGATAAAGTCGCTTGTAGCATCCTTTACGTTCATCATAGCGTCGTATGCGCAGTTGATGTCAATTATCCATCCGTTCATTGTTACGTCAATAACTTTTCCTATAACAACATCTCCTCTTTTTGGAGGGTATCTTCCTGCAACCGGTATTATTTTTATTACTTTTCCTACAACGCTTGCAACGCCAAGCTTGTTTGCCATAATTTCATTATTAAGCCTGTATGTTCCATAGCTTGGAAGAAAATCCATACCTGTTGCCAGCACTTCTCCTGGTGCTGCTATTTCTTTATCTTTTATCAATAATTTACTTTTTGCTTCTTTAGTCATTTTATTTTACCTCGTGTAAAACACTGAAAACAATTTGTTTTTGTGTGCCAAAAGCGAAGCTTTTGAGCATAGTTGAAAATTTTTTTATTTTCATAATATTTCACTCCTTTGTTACTTTAATCTAATACTTTTGTCGATACTTCTCCATGCGTCATACTGTTGAGTTTGTCAAAGAATTCGTTTTGCAGACCCGCAGGCATTTCAAGTACTACCTGCCATGTGCCGTCAGAAAGCCAGGCATCTCTTGTTATTTTTCCAAATGATGCCACAGTATTGTACATTTTTCCAGCGTAAGCCGGTGGGATTTTGACCTCGATTTGTCTTGTTTCAAATCTTATTGGAAGCACTGTTTTTATCTGTCCTAATATATCTTGGACTTGGTCGTCAGCGCTTTTGTAATAATCTATCTTCACTTTTGCCTCCTCCATTGCGTTTTCAACCCTTGTCAATGGATGTGGAAGCCCTGAAGATGGGTCAATCCCGTTTTTGTGGATTATATCAACAATTTTTTTCTTTTTGTCCTCATATAATTTATTTCTATATTCTTGTGAAAGCTGTATTTCGCCCTCATCAATTATTGCTTTAGCAACGTCAAGTTTGTTTGTTGTGTTAAACACTGCCTTCATGTGCTCTTCGCTTGCAAGCTGTCCTTTTTTGGCATCTGTGAAGACATCTTCTGATTTTAGAACTTCTTTTATCTTTGTGCTTTTTTTGCTTTTGTAGCTGACTGCAGCATCAGGGTCAACTACTATTTCAAAGTTTTCTCCTCCTTTTTTGAGTCTTGCAAGATTGAACTGGACTCTTTCTTTGTCCATGCTTAAAGGCTGTGCCATTTTCTATTTCTTTTTATATTTTGTAAGAGCAGCTGATATCTTTTCTTTTTTTACTCTTTTCATCATTTTATCTTTGACTGTGACGTACGCTGCGTCTATCCTGTTTTCGTCTGGCTTTAAGTCAATCACTTTGCTCATCGCCTTTATTGCAAGATTTAGTGCGTCGTCAATTGATATCTCCTCTTTGTATTCTTTTGTGAGGATGTCTTTTATTTCTGTTTCTCCTTCGCCAATTGCTGTTGCTTTGTATTCAAAGAATATGCCTGTTGGGTCTGTTTCATAAAGTCTTTTTACTCCGTCGTTGTCAACACCTGTAACTAGCAGGCTGACGCCAAACGGTCTTAGTCCGCCTGATTGTGTGCAGATTTGTTTTAGCGTACAGATGTCTTTTACTATTGTTAGTGTGTCTACAGGCGTGTCATATGAGACTTTGTGTTGTTGTGCTTTTACCTGCGCCCTGTCAATTAGGACTCTTGCGTCTGATATGATTCCTGCTGCTGTTGTTATGATGTGGTTGTCGATTTCAAATATTTTTTCTACTGATTCTACCACAACTAGCTTATCAACTATTCTTTTGTCAGCAACTAATAGTACTCCTTCCTTGCATACCATTCCTATTGCTGCGCTTCCTTGTCTTACTGTTTTCTTAGCGTATTCTACTTGTAATAGTCTTCCGTCTGGGCTAAACATTGTTATTGCCCTGTCATATCCCATCATTTGATGCTGCATCGGTTGCATAATTCTTACCTCCTATATGGATTCTTTTGCTTTTTTTATCATTCCACTTGCAATTATGCTTTTTACAATAACATCTTTTTTGTTTATTTTTTTTATCATTGCAAGTGCGAGTCTAAGTTTGTCAAGGTGCTTGTTTGACACCCTGATTATTCCTTTGTTGTTTTCAAATTGATTTTTTAAAATCAATACTCCTGCTTGCGCCATGCCATGAGTTCCAAACAACTTTATAAATTCAGTGTTTATTGCGTCTGCTGAGTGTTTGTAGCTGAAACTTTCTTTGTCTGCAATGATTTCAAACGCCAAATATCTCTTTTTTTCTCTTAAGCTTGGCATTAATGGCTTTATTTTTTGCACCATCTTTTTTCTGGGGTAAAAATTTTGTATATTTATTGAGAAAAAAGCTTTACCCCTTGCTTTTCTTTTCCTCTTCACCCTTTAGAAACCGTGTTTTATTTAAAAAGCTTTGCTTTTCAAAGACTCGGACTTCGTCCTACGCTATTTAAAAACCAAACACTTTTTCAAAGACTCGGACTTCGTCCTACGCTATTTA
>JAAOYE010000021.1 GCA_018221175.1 Candidatus Woesearchaeota archaeon | reverse complement strand
GTTGTGTTGAATTCTACAATCCAGCTGCCGCCAACAGTTGGATAGCTTTGTATGTTTAATATGTCAATGTCAACTTCATAAGTCTGATTAGAAAGCGATGGCACTATCCATTTGATTTCATCGATTAATTCGTTGTTGTCATTATCAATATATTCAACTATTTCTACGGCTTCACGCGACCCGTTAGTTAATCTATACAGATTTATCATTGAAGCTTTTGCTTGTAAAATAGTTGTGCTTGCTGTGATATTCTCATAATGGGTGTCAGAACTAATTATGATTTCTTTTTTGAATTTTCCAATCTGTTTTTCTGTTTTTCTTGGCGCCTCAGTGTAATATTCTATTGTTGCTTCTTTTATTTTATCTTTGATTTCTACTTCAGTAGCATTGTTTTTTACTTTTGTTTTGACTTTGTTTTCTTTTATCTTTTTAAGTTTTAAATCATTAGTAATTGTAATATTACTTGCTTCTTTATGTATTTTTAAAGTGTGGTTTTCTTTTTCTTGTGTTAGTTTTATTTTCTTTGACCATTTTACCGGTTTTCCTACTTCTGCTTTTCCTTGTTTGGATTCTTCTGTGGAAATGTTTTGTATTGTTGTGATGTTTTCCTGTGTTATTTCTTCAATAGTGTATGTTATTGAATCAATAATTATTGTTAAATTATCTATTTCAACTTTTAATGTCAGATTTGTTTTATCTAGATTAATTATACAAGTTTCTACACAGATATTTTCAAATGGAATCTCAACAACGATTTCTTCTTGTGTTATGTTTTCTTTTGGGTTTGTCTTGTTTATTGTTTGATTAATCTCTTCAGTTTCTATTGTAACATTTTCAACAATTTCTATTGTTTCATTGACTTCTATTGTTGCATTCTCTTGTACTGTTTCATTATTTTCTATTGTTGTTTTGTTTAGTTCAACAGAGACGTTTTCTTCAATAATTTGATTTACATCTGCTGTTTCATTAACAATTATTGTTTCATTATCTTCAACAGTAACATTTTCAACAATTTCTATTGTTTCATCCTCTTCAGTAACTATTTCTTCTGTAACATTTTCTTCTATTGGGGCACTTGTGGAGTTAGTGTCATTATATATTGTTAGACCTGTTATTGCGGCTATAGAATTTGTCGGGAGCAATTCTTTGTCTAGAACAAGCAAGTCTTCAACATACACTCTAACACTACCTTCACCCCCAATAATTTTACCTGAAATCATTACAGATTTTAACACGCCAATTTCTTCTATGTCAATTGTGTAAATCGAGTTTTCACTAATTGTCACACCAAGATTTTGAGTATACACATTTTCTTTTGCTGTTGTCATTCCAACAAACTGAGGATTAAACATGAACATACCAGACATAAAAGCTACTAAGAGCACTGCGATTAGCGGAACTATCCAAAACCTGCCTTCCACTTTTTCATCTGCTTTATTTCTTCGCATTCTTACCTCTAGCCCTTTGATAAACCGTCCAGATAGTTCTTTGGTCTCGCTCAAGCAACTTTGCAATCTTAGCAAAACTAAATCCAATCTCTTCTTTTAGAAACCAAACAACAGCTTCCTGCGCTGATAATTTGCCATCAGAAATTATTCTAATCGGAATCCATATTTTTTCATCTTTTACCTGGAACTTTTGAAAAAGTTTTTTCTTTGCACTGTCATAGATATGCCAGATATTTCTTTGGTCTCTAGATAAAATCTCTGCGGTCTTTGAAAAAGAAAACTCTTTTTCCTCTTTGAGATACTTAACAAGACTCTCAAGCGTTGTCAATTTCTGGTTTAAAATAGAGATGGGAAAAGACAGCTCCTCTTCAAGAAGGTTTTTAAGCTCCTCATAGGAAAGGCTGTGCTTTTTTAGAATCTTATTTACATTTTTTAAGACACTGACCTCTTCCTTTGTTAAAGGGGGCATAGAACTATCTTTATCCCTGTTCTCTACTTTTAAGCCTCTTTTGCTGCTCATTATAGCGCGCTTTTACATTAACTGTAGGATTTCCTTTATATACTTTTACATCATATGTAAGAAAATAAATATTTATTTTATATTGGAGAAGTACATTAATTGTAAGGAATAATTAATAAAAAATATTAATTTATTACATTATTTGTAAGAAATTAAATTACTATCTAGCTACATTATTTGTAAGTACTTAATCTTTGTTTATAATTGCTTTTGCAATATGTGTAATATAATTTTCAAACCGCTTCAACTTCTCAGAAATCTCAGTGTAATTATGAGTGTGTTTTACTCCTTCACACTTTTTTTGGGGATGTATGCCAATTATGCCATCACATTTTTTAAGAATCTCAGCTTTTTTTGACAAAACTTTGTCAGCACCTTGTTTATCAAGCTTGTACAATGCCTTTACCACAGCCATATACTCCTTAACAACATTATCATAAAGTGTTATAACCTCTTTTTTAGCTTTACAATCTTTACAAAGGTCTGTCATATTTCTAATAACCCTTTTTTGCTGGTCAGCAATTTTTTCTAAAGAATCCAAAACTTTCCAATAAAAAAGCCCCTCTTTTAAGCTCATTTCGAGTGTTTTTGTAAGGCTTGGGTTGTCAAGCAATTTTTTTATAAGCTTTTGCCCAACATAAAAAAGCCTGTTGACATCAAGGTCTCTTGAGTCAAGATCAACCTCTGATTTTTTTTCAAGACTTTCCTGCACTTCTGAAAGCATTGCCCTAATGATAATGTCCATCCGCTTTATGATGTTTTTAATAGAAATATCATTAACATTCAAAAAGTCCTTGATAATAACTTTTCTTGGAGTCTGCTCCATAATTTCAAGTGCGACAAGGCTGTTGGTGGATGCTTCGATTTCTTTTATGCACCCCTTTACTTTTTGTCCAAATATTTCAATTATCTGGTAGTTGTTGATATATGCAGAAATAATCTCTCTTCCAATCTTAACTTTGGTGTTGTCACAACTTATTTTTTTTATTCTTGTTTCTTTTATATTATTGTTTGTCGGTGACAGCGTCAATAAATCAGTAGAGATGTCAATACTTATTTCATCTCCTTTAGATAGCTTGTTTTGCACTACCCACTCTTTTGGAAGAGAAACAACATACGAGCTGTTGCCAAACTGAATTATCTTTCTTGTTGCCAAAAATACATCCCCCCTATATATACTATATATATAGTATATGCCCAAACTATATATATTTTTTCATCTATACAATGTATATTAGGGGGTGAGAAGGATGGAAGAAGACTGGGTGGATATAGAGCTTGACAGCATCGGAGATGAAAGCATATACTCAGAAGACGGAAGAGAAAGATTAGTAGCAGATGGAGAATTATCACTTGTAGAAGATGCATTTATGCAAGGATATGAAGAAGCGTTTGATTAATCACTAGCTCTTATCCTTCTTTCTTTAGGAACATAATTTAGAAGAATATTGTTTTTGTGCTTGGCACATCCCATAAAATCACTGCCAGATTTAACTATTACAAAACCTTTTGTTTCTCCAAGGAAGTCAATATCAAAGCCTTTCATCCAGCCTCTTTGATCATCTATTTTTACAACATTCTTTGAAGCGTGTGGTCCAACAATCTGGCTGCCTTCAACAGAAAGCCTGACTCCATCAGGGTTGACCTCGCAAAAATAACTGCCCATAGAATTTATTCTTAATTTTTCAAAATCGATTTTGTCAACATCTCGCGAGACAAGATAAACTTTTCTTTTTTCGTTTTTCAAAAAAGCATAATCCAGCTTTTGAATAAACCCATACTGCTCTTTTAACTTTTTTAATAAATTCTTAATCTCTTTGCTGTTCAAAAACTTCCAGCCAGGCTTCAAACTTACACACCCCAAACCGGATTTTTTTCTCTCATGATTTTTGCAATTTCTTTTAGAACTCCTTTTTCTTCACTTGAAAGATAATCTTTTAGTTCTTTTAGTTTTCTAAAATCTTCTTCAGGAACAGTGCTGTAAAGCGTGTCTCTCTCATTAATTTGTCTGCCAACCATAACACCGTCCATGGCAACTGCAAGCTGTTTGCCAGCCTCTGCTTCTTTTAAGTTTTCTTTTTCATCCTTCATAGACTTAACAGAGCTGATGTTTTTCCCGTTTTTCATAATACCCACACCAGTTTTTAGTTTTCCTGCCAAAATATCCACGCCAACAATTGCAGGGTTTGACTGCCTGAATGTATGATTTTGCATGATTACAAACTTTGCCGGTCTTGCAAGCACGTCAAGCTTAAGCTTTTCCAAATCTTTTTTGGCTTCCTCTTTCCATTTTTCAAAATCTTCAATAGCTTTATAGATAATGTTTGATGTGATTATTTTTACTTTTGGGGTTTGCTCAACATCTTTATTGAGTTCGACATTAAACCCAAGAATCACTGAATTTAAAGGATTTTTTTCAAAACTACTTTCTGCTTCTGCCAAGTCATGTTTCGATATGTTTCCAATATCAGCCTTTTTTATCATTATGCTTTTTTCTTTCAAAAGATTAGTTAGCGCCTCAAGGCCTCCAAGAGTGTCGGCTTTAATCACTATTCCTTCTTTTTCTGTTTCTATCATGATCTGGTCGACTTCTGACTGAATCTCATTTTTAATTGCCTGCTCATTTTCACCCTCTCCAACAACTCTTAAAGGCATTCCAGAAACAACGTTTTCAATGTCTGGCGCAGAAATCTTTATACCAGTTGCAGCAACTGCAAATTCTACAGGCTTAAAATCTGACTTTTTGTCCCTCATCTCAGACAGAGGTGCTGGCTGAAGAAGTGCTCTTACTTTTGTAATGACTGGTCCATCTGTAGAGCCAAGAACTATCTGGTCGTTTTTCTTTATTGTACCATCATAGATAATAACATCAAGAGTTTTTCCAAGACCAACTTCTTCTTTTACTTCCAAAACAGTTCCTTTTGCAGATGTGTTCTCTTCAAACTGCAAGTTTTGCTCTAAAAATTTTTGGGCAAGGCCTGTTAATATGCTCATTAACTCTGGCAAACCCTCACCGCTTTTTGCACTGCAGGGAATGATTGCAAGCTGTTTTGTATAATCTTCTAATCTGTCGTATCTTTCTGCTTGAAAGCCCATCTCGTAAAACTTTGCAACAAGTTCGTAAAGCTTTGCGTCAAGTTTTTGCTGCACATCAGGGGCTTGCGCTTTTATATCCTCAATCAAAGTTCCTTCTTTTGTATGCCAGCCGGCAATAAGGTCGACTTTGTTTGCAGCAACAATGAATGGCGTTTTAAAACTCTTTAAAATTTCAATAGCTTCAATAGTTTGAGGCTTGAATCCTTCATTGATGTCAACAACAAGTATTGCGATATCTGCCAAGTTGCCACCACGTTTTCGAAGAGAAGTAAATGCTGCGTGACCAGGAGTATCTATAAATAATAATCCTGGCAGTGTGAAATTCATATTCATTTTCTCAAGCAATGGCCCGCACACTTTTTGGATGGTTTCAAGAGGAATGATGCTTGCTCCAATTGCCTGCGTTATAGCGCCTGCTTCACTTTGCACAATAGCAGTGCCTCTAATCTTGTCCAAAATACTTGATTTTCCGTGGTCAACATGACCAACTACAACGCATAAAGG
>JAAOYE010000020.1 GCA_018221175.1 Candidatus Woesearchaeota archaeon | reverse complement strand
CCTAAAAGCAAAAACCTTATAAACCTAAAGCAATACAACGATTTTGAGAATATTTGTGGGGAGGGATACCATGCTAAAGATGAAAAGAATCACTGAAACATACAACATGAAAGTATTTACTGATACAGGCGATTATTTTGGAGATGTCGAAGAAGCGATTTTGACAACTAACAAAGTATTTGGGTGGAGAGTAAAAGCAACCAAAAACTCATTTTTATCAAATGTTCTTGGCAGCGCTAAAGGAGTCATTGTCCCGCACCAACTTGTAAAAGCTACTGGCGACATAATGATAATTTCAAAGTCGGCAGTTCCTTCATACAGCGGCGATGATGACGAAGGAGAATAAATCTAGACTCTGGCAACACTCTCAAAAAGGGTTTGGAGTCCTAATTTTAAACTTGCTTTTTCTGTAATTTTATTGTGGGTATGAGGAAACACTATCCATTTCTGGTTTAACCTTGGATTGACAAATATGATTGATAGCTTTGGATTTTTTATCAAGTTTTCCCAGTTGGAAATTAAAAAGTCAAAATTAGCTTTTGTGTTAAGGCAGATTACTGCTTTCCATCCTTCTTTAGTGTCAGATCTGGCTTCACTTTTCATTGTCGGATAAATATAACATGTTTGCTTTCTCGCGTCAAGATATTCAAACTCAACATAGTTTTTAAAAATCTTATATTCTTTAATCTCTTTTTTTAGAATATCTTTGTTTTTCACATATAAAATGGTCCACTGGGTAAGATTGTCAACACTCATTTTTATCCACTTGACTTTTGTGCTTTTTTAAGCTTTCTTTTTTCCACAAAAAGCTTGTCAGTAGTAAATGGTGTTAAAAAACCAATAATATAAACTGCGCCAATAACAAAAGGACTGTGCTGCGACTGAATATTTAGAAGCTTAATGAAATGATTTGAAACATTTGTGATGACAAATATATTGATAAGTGCAAGTGCGGGAATAAAAATTCCGGCTATGATATGGTGTTCCATATCAAGTGCTTCTATATCTTTTAATAAGACATTAAACAAGAATCCAAATGATAAAGAAATTGCAAATATGATGACTCCAAGAGCGACCTTGTTTGTGATTGTTACAAGGAAAGGTATTAAAATTACAGATATGATGAAGTTTCCTGTGATTGCAATAAACATGGCAATCCAATAAACTATCTTGTCAAGCTTTGTTATAATCTGTCCTCTATCTTCAGAATCTTTTTCAAAGACGTCAATAGCTTTATCGATAAATTCAGGTTCCCAACCTTTCTCTTCAAGTTTTTCCTTTAGACCTCTTTGTGCCATTATAATAGTCCCAGTCTTCTTAGCAAATATTTATGAATTGATTCTTTTTCTTCGACTGACTCAACATATTTTTCTCCTATAAGCTTTGCAGCAAGCTTTTTGTATGCTACTGCTGCTTTTGAATGAGGATGAGTATAGTTCACAGGGTTTTTTAGATAAAGTGACTTTCTCACAGATAAGTCTTGTGGAATGATGCCAATTATCGGCTTTTCAAGAATCGTTTCAACATTTTTTAAAGTCATCTCAAGATTGTCATTGTTTACCCTGTTAACAACAACCCCAATTATTTTTGAACCTTGTTTTTCTGCAATCTTTATCGTCTTTAAAGTATCTGTTACTGATGGCAGGTCTGGTGTTGTTACAATTATTACTTCATCAGCACACGAAAGCGCGCATTTAACCTCTTTTCCAAGGCCTGCAGCAGTGTCAATAATTACAACTTCTGATGCGTCCTTTAGCTCTTCCATGACTTTTTTTAGCATGTCAGAGTGAGATTCCTTGTATTTTTCAAGTGCAATGCTTGAAAGAATTATTTTTAGCCCGGAAGGATGCAAAAAAGCAGCTTCTTTAATGTTTTTTTTGCCTTCAAAGACGTCATTAAGTGTTACTGGCACATTTGGAGCACCAAGGTGAAGGCCAATGTTGGCAGTTGACATGTTGGCGTCCAGAACTATGACTTCACGTCCAAAATTAGAAAGCGCTGTGCCTAGGTTGAGCGCTGTTGTGGTTTTTCCAACCCCTCCTTTTCCAGATGCAATAACCAAAAACCTTGCCATTTTTTCAAGATTCAGTCCCACTTACCAAGTTATTAATGTATACAACAAACTCTTTTATAATATTGTAGTATTCAGTTATGTTGTCAATATGAATCTCAACTTTTGTTCTGTCAATCTCTGTTCTAAGAGTTACATGCCTTCTATACTCATTAATTCTTTTAACTTCAGGAGCTTTCACTATTTTTTTAAACATTTGATAAAGCTCCATGTTATCCCTTATTATTTCATCGTCATACGTGTTAAGGATTGCCTCAACCTTCGCCACAGGGTTTGTAGGCATCTTTTCCACTAGATTATTTTCTAGTGCGTATCTCAATATTGCCTCGATTGCAAAATCATAGGCGTCAATCATCCTTTTGAGGATGTTTATAAGCACGTCAACTGTCCGAGTATATTTTAGGCTGACAAATATCATATGATCTACTCGTTTAAGCTCTTCTCTCGCATCATCTAAAGATTCTTTCATTTTGACTTACTATGTTAGAAATCTGCGCTATAAAAACTTTTGCCTTCGAAACGTAGTCTTTCATCTCCTTTACTGTAAGTGTTCTCATCCTGTAATTTTCTGAGCATATAACAAAAACATCCTTTCTCACAAATTCAACAGGGCTGTTTTTATGCTCGACAATAGCGTTTTTGATATCTTCTATCATATTGACAATAACTGGGTTGATATTGTGCATTCTTGCAACTTTATGCTTGAACAAATTAAATTTTGATTCGAAGGTGTCGTGAAATGGAGGGATTTTTTTAAACATCCTTTCATAATACAATAGTGCGCCCATAGCTTTTGACATTGACAAAAAAAGGTTTTCCATTATTGCCAAAAGAAGCTTTGGATCGTTGACTAAAGGATATGTAATTGTAAGCATATGGTCTGCGATTTTAACATACTTTTTACTCTCCTCCCGAGCGATTTGGAATTTCTCCATGACTATAAGAAGTCAAGATTTATATTTAAATGTTGTCGGTAAATACTATGTGATTTAACTCTAATAATGTTTTTTGCATAGTATTGTATAATAATAGAAACTTTTACTTATATTAACTAAGAATTCAGTCAGTAAGATTCATAATGGCTTCTGCAAGGTCTCCGCCAGTGTCTTCAAGCGCCTTTCTTGCCTTTTCTTCTGAGACATTTGCCTGTTCCATCACAGTCTTAACATCATCTTTTGAGATTTCAGGAGTAGTATCAATTTCTCTCTCATGAGCCTGGCCAACTATCTGAAATGTTTCTTGGCCCATAACATTGACTTTTGACACTTGTGGGTTGTCTATAACAAGTTCTTTGCTGCCGGATTTAATGATGACCTGGTCTGCATCTATATCTACCTGCTGCATACCCATCTTTTTCATCATTTTTTCCATTTGACGCTTGTTTACACCTGGCAGCATTTTTTAAAACCCCAAAATCCTAAGCCCTTGGCTGTGAAGAATTATTTCAATAATTATAACAACTATAACTAAGATTATTATTGATTGTGGCCTAAATGACAGCTTTGATTTATAGTCATCAAAGTATCTTGTAAGACCTGCTGTTGAAGTAGGCATTGTTATTTTATTGTCTTTTGCCAAATTTGTTCACCTTATTTTTCTTGAGAATTCTTCTTTATTTAAAAAACTAATCGTTTTTGAAAAGACTTGACTCTGTCTGCGATATTTAAATATATTATTAAAAATGCAGAGTAGCATAAGCCGCCTTCTGTAAGACCCAAAACATCAACTTGTGATGTCGATGGTCTTTTCTGGCATTCAACTTAGCGTCAATTCTGACTTGCACCAGCGTAGGACTCGCCGTTTCACCCATTCCATACAGAACGTCTGAGGGTTAACTCAAGTCTGTTACCAGACTCTTCTCACTCGTCATCCTCCTTGTGTGGTGGTCTCGTTTCTTTTGCGGTAGCCGAGGATTTCTCCTCCTGCCTGCCGACAGTAGCTTTTTTAGCGGTGGGCGGACTTTCCTCAGTACAAAGTACCGATAGCCAGATGCTGCCCTGCACACCCTAGAAACGCCTTTTGCTTTATAAATCTACTCTTTTATGACTTTCACGTGCACAGTTCTTGTTCTTGGACCGTCAAATTCGCAAAAAAAGATGTGTTGCCAGGTTCCGATTCTTAGCTTTCCATTCTCGATAATAACAGTCTTGCTACAACCAACTATGCTAGACTTCAAATGTGCGTCACTGTTTCCCTCACCGTGCCTATAAGGCCAATTACTATCTACAATCTTTGACATTCCCATCAAGATGTCAAAAACAACGTCAGGATCAGCGCCTTCATTAATAGTAATAGCACCAGTAGTGTGCGGGCAATAAACAACACAAACACCATCTTTTACACCTGATCCACTTACAGTCTTTTGCACTTCGCTTGTAATATCTACGAGTTCGTTTCTTTTGCTTGTTTTTACATTTAGCTCCATTTGTTTGAAAAAATGATTGTTTTATTTAATTTTTTTTATTTTACGTCGAAGAAAACAAAGATACTTCTTTTGAGTGACTATTAAAGTTTAAAAACATACTCACACTTTCTCCTCATATGCCAAACCCCATCCTTAGATTTAAGAATGTCACAAAAGCTTTTGGAGATACTGTTGTTTTGGAAGGCATTAACTTGGATATTTTCTCTGGGGAAATCTTTGGTGTGATTGGAGCGTCAGGCTCTGGGAAGACTACATTTCTTTCTGCACTAATCGGGTTTGTGCCTGTAGACACTGGAGATGTGATGTTTAAAGAAGAGCATCTTTTGGATTTTCACGACTCAAACGAGCCTTTTAGGTCAATATTTTCAAAAATAAAAGATGTGAAAAAAGTCTTTGGATTTGCAAGCCAGACACCTTCATTTTACCTAAAGCTCACTGTTTATGAAAACCTTGAATACTTTGGCACATTATACGGGCTAACAAAAGACGCGAGAAAAACAAACATTAACACACTTCTAAATTTAATGGAGCTAAAAAACAAACAAGACACACTAGCAGAAAACCTCTCAGGGGGCATGCAAAGAAGACTTGACATCGCATGCGCCTTGATGCACGACCCCAAAGTCTTAATACTTGACGAGCCAACAGCAGACCTTGACCCATTTCTTAGAAAGCACATCTTAAAACTCATCAGAAAAATAAACAAGAAGGGAACTACAATAATACTTTCAAGCCACAACTTGGCAGAAATAGAAACTCTTTGCACAAGAGTTGGAATACTTCACAAAACAAAGTTTTTAGCAGTAGGCACGCCAGATCAAATAAAAGAAAAGTTTTCAAAAAATGAAGAAATACACATAGAGACTTTTCCTGGAAACTATGAGAAGCTTTCCAAGAAATTCAAAAACAAAAGCATTGACAGGATGGAAGATAAAGGAACAGAGCTTGTCATATATACTTCTAAGCCTGAAACAGTTCTTCACCAGGCACTCCACATAATAGAATCCTCTAATGAGTCTTTAATTGATGTGAGACTATCAAAACCATCACTTGACGAGGTTTTCCTGTCACTTGCTAAAGGAACAAGAAAACACGAACTTTTGAAAAAACAAGAAGAAAACGATAAAGATGTTGAAGCTAATAAAGATAATAACCAAGAACTATAAAGTGCTTTTAAGGTCAAAATCATCAGCGCTTGTTGTTATACTTGGCCCTCTATTAATAATTTTACTTGTAGGTATTGCTTTTTCAAGCTCTTCAACTTTCACATTAAATATAGGGGTGTTTTCTCCTGATTACAATGAGTTAACAGAATCATATATAGAAAAACTTTCAACAGAAAATTACAAGATAAGCCGTTATTATTCTAATCAAGAATGCATCGACGGCATCAAAAGCAGCGGTGTCCACACATGCATAATTTTTCCAGCGGACTTCGAAATCTCAAATGAAAAGACAAATGAAATAAAATTTTATATTGACCAGACAAAGCAGAATTTTGTGTATGCTGTTGTCAGCACATTAACTTCATCCTTCACGCAGAGGTCTTCTGAGTTAAGCCTTGGGTTGACAACAAACATTGTTGATGTATTATCGCGAACAGGAGCCACTGTTATAAAAAAACAAGGGGATGATGTAACAAAAGCAAAGGATTTAGCCGATGACGTGATTTCAACATCAAAAAGTATGCAAAAAAAGCT